>JBHHVK010000047.1:0-12633 GCA_046754205.1 Thermodesulfobacteriota bacterium | reverse complement strand
CCGGAGCCCTCGGTGTCGGCGCCGAGTATCTGAAAGTCTATGTTGACGTCGGTTATGGGAAAGGGTATGTACTGCTCGGCCTCCCACTGGATGCTCTCGGCGAGCTCGTCGTCGGTCATGGCGGGAAAGCTCACCTTCTTGATGATGACCGAGTGGCCCGTAAGGGAGCTGACGGCGTCCTTCACCTTGACGCCGTGTTCCTTCATGAGGTCCTTTATGGTGTCCGTGACCGTGATGGAATCTATTATGGAGCCGTCAACGATGGCCTCCGGCGGCAGCGACCTCCGCCCGACCTTAGCCAGCTCCCAGCCCTTCTTGGTCTGCCTCATCTGCACGAGCTTGATGGAGCTCGAGCCTATATCGAGGGCAACGGCTTCCCTTCTGCCTGAAAATGAAAGTTTCATCAAGACCCCTATTCCGGGACGTCCCGGCCGTCGGTTCTGAAGACCTTTTCCCTGTCGGATATCTTGAGCCCGAGGGCGTGGAGGATCTTGCGCTTCGTATCCACCCTGCAGGGGTATCCCTTCTCTATCCTGTCGATCGTAAGGGGCGAGAGCCCTGCTTTCCTGGCAAGCTCGGACTTGCTCATAAGCATGTTCTCTCTTATCTTTTTTAAGTTATTCTTGGGCATCTCGCAAGCACTCAGGTCACGTCGGGTTGAAAATTTCGCTCAAACCAGCTTCTTAGCGTGCCTCGCCTTTGATCAATGTGCTCAAATTATTAGAATGAAGTACATTTGTCAACAGTTTTTTCAAATTTGGATATAATTAAACATAATTTCATATCGTCGCAATCCCCCGCGACTGTAGCAAAATCTTTCTTTCCGCGAGATCCTGCCACGCCGCATGCGCATAATGTCTGAGTTTACAATAACTCTTCGGGCCTTTCCGGCTTATCTTTAGAAGAAAAACGGAAAAAATCGGGGGAAATCTCCCGGCGCCGAAGATAAGAAGAGGGGGGGGGAGGAAAGGAAAAAGCCCGCAATCCAAAGACGTTACGTCATGGACATGCGGGCCCTTCCCTGCTCTTGAAGTCCGGTCTCCGTGTTTTTTAAAGCCTCTTCCAGGCTATCATGGCGGAGGTGCTGAGCGCCATGCCCACCGACTGGAGGGCCTCCTGCTCGTACTCCACCTCTATGTTGCCGTTCATGGTGACGACGCTTCCGGCCATGAGGGCGCCCTCGATCTCGGCCTCGCTCCCGGCGCCTCCGCCGTTGAGAGTAACCGTCCCGAGCACGTAGACGAGCCCCTCGTACTCGAAGTTGGTGCCGGAGAAGACGAGGTCGCCGGTCACTATCAGTATGCCGGCGGTCTCCATGTTGTTGGTTATCGTCACGGGCTTGCCGCCGGCGTTGTCTATGTAGATTAACCTCGGGTTGTTCTCGTTCCCCCAGTCGGTTACCACGGAGTCTATGTTTCCGCTCGCCGGGATGTCGTCCCCCGGGGCGCTGCAGGTGGCGTTGGTGCAGTAGTGGACCTCGTCGGCGTTCGCCTTGATGGTCGACAGGGGCACGCCGAGATAGTCGTTCAGGTTGTCCGGCGCGGTCTTGTTGGTGCAGGTCGTCCCCGGATGGGAGTTTATTATGCTCGTGCAGTCGCAGCCGGCGCCGACCTGCGCGGGCCCCTCCACCTTTGCGAGCCCGCCGTTGAGCACGGCGCAGTCGTTGGAGCTGAGCGCCAGGCCGACGTCCGCGTCGAAGTAGCTCGCCCCGGCGTAGGCCACCACGGTCCTGTTCGACCCGCCCTGCGAGGTCCCGGTGGAGGTTATCCTGTACACAGGGTACTTGCCGTGGGTTATGCCCGTCATGGCGACGTCTATGTTGAAGTCCTGGCCGTACATCACCACCTCCGGCGTGTTCTTGCTGCAGGCGGCCGGCGGGGCGGTGGAGTTTCCGGAGTCGTTGGGCGCTATTTCGTTGCTGTCGCAGAACCCCTCGGGGTTAGACTCGTCGAGGTAGCGTATGGTGACCGCGTAGTTGAGGTTGTCCATGCTGTTACGGTTGCCCCCGACGCTGTAGCCGAAGTCCCTGCCGAGCGAGTTGTTGGCGTTCCAGGCGACCGTCCTGTACCCGGCGTCCGTGGCCTGCTCGCCGATGAAGTTCGCGTTTGGGGTGACGATGGGGTTGCCCTGGGCGTCCTGCGTGATGGTGGCGGGCACCCTGAGCCTCGCTATCGCCTCGTTTATCCCGGCCTCGGCGAGCTGGAAGGCCTCCTTGGCGTCCCTCTCGTTGCTCGAAAGCTGCAGGTCGGTGGTCATGTTCATGACCAGTGAAATCCCTATCACCGTCATGGCCACCATGGTCACGAGGGCGAGGATAAGGACGAAGCCCTTTTCGTTCTTTTCAGGGATGCCTTTCATCGGGGTTCACCTCCTGTATGGGTCACTTGGTCTCGTTCCACTCCGGCGAGAAGGCGCTCTCGTTCGGGGTGGCGCAAGTGTCCAAGGCCGTTATCTTGAAGTAGTATATCCTCTTCTTGACCTTGCCCTGGTCGGCCGAGAGGGTGACCGACGTGGACGGGGCCGTCACGAGCCCCCTGACGAACCAGTCGGCCACCACGTCCCCGCCGGTGCAGTTGGGCTTGCCCTTCTTGCAGACCCGCTCGTAGACCCTGTAGCTGGCAAGGTCCGTTATGGACGAGTTGTCGGTGTTGAGCGTCACGGCGCTCCAGTTGAGCGTCATGTTCTGCCCGGAGACTGACCCGGAGAGGGACGAGGGCGCCTTGGGCGTGTCGCTGCACGGGTCCGCGGCCACGGTCACGGTCTTGGACTGCGCCGTGGTGGAGGGCGGGGCATAGGTGACGGTCACGGTGTCGGTGGAGCCCACGAGGAGCTTGCCCGTATCGAGGACGTTGCCCGTGGTGGTTATGGTCACGGGGAAGGTCCCCGTGGCCGGCCCCGTCTCGCTTACCTGCGGGTTGTAGGAGCCCACGGAGCTTGTGTTCGTAAAGCCCGTGAACCCGGCCGTCAGGTTTATCGTCTCTATCGTGGTGTTGAAGCCAGGCTGCACGGCGGCGCAGTCCATTATCGTCACCGTGTAGCTGCCGCCCTGGATTATGGTCGTGGGCGTGGCGTCTATGGTGAACTGCCCGGATACCCCCACGCAGGCGGCGGCCGTGTTGGAGTCGGCGCTCACGTTGGGAGTGGCGCAGGAGTTGGCGGCCCTCACCGTGTAGGTGTGCACGCCGGTCGCTACCCCGGTCTCGCTGTAGGTCGCGGCGGAAACGCCCGTGGCCGCCAGGCTGCCGTCCTTGTAGACGTCGTAGGTTATCGTGTCCGTGGGGTCTATGGCCGCCCCGTTGGTGTATGTCGTGGGAGCGGACCAGGTGAGCGTCACGTCGTCGGACCCGGTTACGGCCCCCTTGAGGCTCGCCGGCGCGCTCGGGGTGACGTTGCAGACGTCGAAGTTCTTCTGGTCGTAGACGTAGGCCCCGTGGGCGATCTCCGGGTCGCGGTCGAAGTTGCCGTCCTGGTCCTCGGCCAGGATGTAGTACCAGACCCTGAAACCGTCGTTGGCCGGTATGGAGGCGCTCCAGGTGTTGCCTCCCGTGTTGCTCATGGTCACGGCCGTAAATCCCGTGGTCGGCGGCGTGGTGACGGTCTTGGCCGACGCCTTGTAGAAGAGGGTCGCCGATGAGACGGGGACCTTCGTGCCGGTGGAGGCGTCGGTGGTGTTGCCGGCGATGATGGCCGAGACCTTCACCGCTACGGCCGACTCCGCCACGATGGAGCCGTCCGTGCCGCTCGGCACGGTATTGAGGCCCGTCGAGCCGGGCACGGCGAAGCTGAAGGTCGGGGTCGTCGGCTGGTCCTGCTGGGCTGCGGTGATGCTCGGCCCGAAGGGCACGGCGATGCCCGAGCTCGCCATGGAGATGGTGAGGTAGCTGGCGCAGGTGGAGCTGCCGGTGGAGTCGTTGATGACGTCGAGGGTAATAAGGAGCTGGTCGTCACGCATGTCCACGGGGCTGCCGCCCGAGTCCTCGAACCTGAAGGTTATGGGCACGTACCTGGCCGAACCCGTTATGGTCGCCGAGGTGAGCGTGGCGCCCGAGACCGTGGCGGTGTAGGGGGGGTTGCCCGTTATGAACGTGGTCTGACCGGCGGTGAAACTCGTGGAGGTCTGGCCCACGCCGCTCCTGCCGCCCCCTATGGTGATGGAGCCGAGCTTCGCCGAGGCGTTCACCCAGGCCACGCTCGCCCCGGTTATGGTCATGGTGCCGAAGCTGGTGTTGTCGAAGAAGATCGTCACCGTGTCGTGGGTTAACCCGGAGGACGGCGAGCTGGCGCCTGTCCCGGCCCCGGTGGAGTCGTTGATGTCGACGCCGGTAAGGACCTCGCGGTGGTCGTCCTTGGGGCACGTGCCGGCGCCCGGGCACTTCTCGTCGCGATCGAGCATACCGGGGTTGACGGGCCCGGTCTGGACGTAGTTAAGGGTGCCGGAGAACATGTCGGCCCTTATGTTCGCCTCCGTGGGGTTGACCTTCTCGTAGGGGCAGTCCGTGGAGACCACCCTGTAGTAGTAGGACCCGCCGTCGGTGAGCGTGGTGTCGCTGAAGGAGGTGCCCCAGAGGGGGGCCGCCGGGTTCAGCAGCGTGGAGGCGGTCCAGTCCGTGGCGCTCGTGGACCTCATTATCCTGTATCCGGCGAGGTCCCAGGGGTTGGTGGGGCTCGAGGGCTGGCTTATGTCGCTCGACACGCCGGTCCACGTGAGCGTGGCCGGGCTTGAGCACGCCTGGGCCGAGAGGGCCGAGGCGGCCGGTGGCTTGCCCGTCGGGTCCTCGCCGCAGAGCGTTGTCGTCGCCTGGGCGGCGGTCACGGGCGAGGCGTTGCCGCAGAGGTCGAAGGAGACCGCCCTGTAGGAGTAGGTGCCGGTGTCGAGGAGCGACGGCACGGAGGTAAGGCTCGTCATGGAGTTGTGCCAGAAGCTCGTGGACTGTCCGGTGGCGAGCTCGGAGGTGGTCCACTGCCCCTGGCTCTCGTAGAGGCGTATCCCCGGGGTCTGCACGTCGTAGCAGCCGATGGCGTCGATGGTCGACTGGAGGGTCGGATAGGTGGACCCCTCCTGCGAGTATATGCAGGTGAACTTGAGGTCCGGGTCCGTCGGCTGGGTGAAGCTCACGGCCACGCGCTTCCATCCGGCCCTGGCGCCGAAGGTGCCGGGGGCCAGGGGAGCGGTGGTCTCGGCGGGAGCGGTGTCCGAGCCGGAGACGGCCGGAAAACCGGAGCCGGCGGTGCAGGCGGCGCTGCCGTCGCCGCAGGTGGCGTCATAGTCCGTCTGGACGTACTTCTTGGAGGTCGGGTCTCCGCCCTCGTCGGTGACGAGCGTGGCGTCGCAGCTCACGGGCGCGATGGCGTAGTAATAGACCCTGCAGCCGAGGAGCCCCGGGCCCGGGTCGGTAAAGCTGACGTCGGTGGGGCCTAACGCGGGCTTGCCGCTTCCGGGCTCTCCCGCTATCCAATCGATGCTCGGATCAGCCGGGTCGATGGGGTATGAGCTGAAGGCCGAGGTGGACCTGTATACCCTGAAACCGGCGATATCGGGGTTGGCGGTGGTGTCGTAGGCGGACCAGGACAGCGCCACGGTGTTGTCGCTGGTACCGTTGGCCCCGGCCAGGCCGTACGCGGCCGGGAGCTTTACGGGGTTTATCGTCGTGTCGTCGGTCCCGGAGCCGAAGACCGAGTTGCTCGGCGTGGGGTCGCCGCTCACCTCGGCCGAATAGGCGCTGTGGTTCAGGGAGTTGTCATAGGCCTTCAGGGCCATGAAATATATCGTGGAGCTTGCGGCGTTGGAGGCGGTGTAGTCCAGGGCCGGGGTCGTCGGGTAGATGGTGCATTCCATGGAGCTCGCGCTCTTGGTGCAGCTGTAGGTGGTGCCGGAGAGGATCGCAAGCGGGATGTTCATAACGCCCGTGTAGCTGCCTGTGGAGGTGCCGTAGTATATCTTGTAGCCCGATATGTCGCCCTCGGGGTTGAGGTTCCACTTCGCCTTCAGGCGGGAGCACTGCCCGATGTCGCGGACCTGAAGCCCCGTCGGAGCCGACGGGGCGGTGGTGTCGAGAGCGGTCTGCCCTATGCCGATGTTACGGAGCCTGATGTGGGTCTCCACCATGTAGGTCTTCTTGGCGGCGGTGCCGGGGACGATGTCCGTCGTCTCGGTGACGACCTGCACGGATATGAATCTGATGTTGTTCCTGTTGGCCTGGGTGGTGGTGTCGGCCAGGGTCGCCCCGCCCACGTCGTAGTAGGTGAGGTTGAGGTTCTGCACGTCCGGTATCACCTTCTCGGTGGAGCCTATGGTCGCGTCCGTGAGGTTGTCCGTCTTCTTCACGAGGTACTGCACGCCCCCGGCTGTCTGAAGCCAGTACTTGGTCTTGAGCCGCTTGCCGGCGGTGGCGCTCATGGCGGGGTCGCTCTCCGGGTCGGTGTATATGAACTCCACGGAGTTCGCCGTGGCCTCGGTTATGATGTCCGCGGTGCCGGCCGAGTATCCGGCGTTCATGAGCTCCCTCTCCATCATGTTGATGCCCACCCTCGCGTTCTGCTGCGCCTCGAGGGTCATCTCCTGGATGGTGCTCTGGCGGAAGAAGTTCGTGTAGACGGAGTAGATGGCCGTGGCGATGATGCCCGCGATGAACATGGCGATGAGCAGCTCCACTATGGTGAAGCCCTTCTCGGAGAGGAGCTTCGGGCGGGCTGGAACGCCCCCGGAGACCTTCTTCGCTGTGCGATGGCGATTCATATCTATCACCCGTGCCTTAAGGTTACAACACTCGTGGACTTCGTGGAGTGCCAGAGGGGGTCGGTCCATGAGATGGTCACGTCGAGCCTCTTGAGGCTGTCGGATTTGTCGGCGATGCCGTCGCCGCTCAGGTCGAGGGCGGTCACGGTGTAGAACCAGGTGTAGGGCTTGCCCCCTACGGTGATACTGGGGGTCGTGGGCGTGCAGGTCCAGACGGGCCTCGAGGCCGTCATGACCGTCTGTGTGCACGTCCTCTGGAGGTCCGTCCTCGCCGTGGTGGTGTCCGTGGCCTCGAGGTTGTTGAAGTCCACGCTCATCATCGCCTCCATCCTGTCCTGGGCGAGGTTGTTGGCCTGGGTCATGGCCTGACTGAAGCCCGAGCTCCTTATGGCCGTGGAGGCGAGCCCCCCTATGCCGAGTATCCCGATGGCGAGGATCGTCATCGCTATAAGGATCTCTATCATGGTGAAGCCAACTTCGCTCTGTAGACGTAACCTCATCGGACCTATCCCTCCCTTTGCGGTCAGCATATCGAACCTATCTGTAGTTTCCCGGTGGAGGACTGAACGTCCACCTTCATCCTGTCGGTGGCGTCGCTCGTGTTCTGCAGGCATATGGACTGGGCCGTGGCCGTGCCGTTGGGGAAGAACTCCACGTTGAAGCTCGCCGTCGGGGAGATGATGTCTATCCCCGGGTTTACCTCCATCGTGGACTTGCGCGGGTCGGGCTCCCATGCCGCGGTCGCCTTGTTCCACCTGGCGAGCCTGAAGGTGTCGGGCGTGGAGGGCGACGTGTTCAGCGTGAACTCGAGCCTGTACTTCGTGTTCTGGGTGATGGCGTTTATCCGGGCCCCGTTCAGCTCCGTGAAGACGTCGCGGGCGGACCTCTTGACCCTCTGGTGCGTTACGAGAGAGACGATCGCCGGGGTGCCTATGGCCACGAGCGTGGCCATTACGGCCAGGACCACCAGGACCTCTATCATCGAATAACCTTTTTTCTCCCTTAACAGCATGGCTTACCTTCCATTTCTCCTGACCACAGAATATGCAACCACCGTGCCAGAATCTAACCTCTTGAAAAACCTCGGGTTCGGCGCTTCGCCCCCCGGCCAGGGCCCTGCAAACTTTTCATAGTCCGTAACTTTTTATCTTGTACAGGAGCGCCCTGTGGCTTATCTCCAGCAGCTCGGCGGCCCGGGTCCTGTTCCCCCCGGTCTTCTCGAGCGCCATTTTTATGAACTCCCTCTCCATATCCACGTGGGCCTTCTTTATGGACAGGTCCGGGTCCGGCCCGCCCGCGGGGGAGGGCGCCGCCGGAGAGGCAGACGCCCCTGGACCGAGCGGGAGGGTCTCCCTCCTTATCATCCCGGTCTCCTCGAGTATCATCGCCCGCTCGATGATGTTTTCGAGCTCGCGGACGTTGCCCGGCCAGTGATAGGCCTTCAGGGCCTCGGCGGCCCCCGGGGTCAGCCCCTTGACGGGCTTGCCGAACTTTCCGGCGTACTTCTCGATGAAGAACCTGGCCAGCCCGTCGATGTCCGACGGCCTCAGGCGGAGCGGCGGGAGCTCCACCTCTATCACGTTGAGCCTGTAGTAGAGGTCCTCCCTGAAGGTCCCCGAGCTTATGCACCCCTTGAGGTCGCGTACGGTGGCGGCCACCACCCTGGCGTCCACCTTTACGGGCCTCGTATCCCCCACCCTGCGGATCTCGCCTTCCTGGAGCACCCTCAGGAGCTTCACCTGGAGCTCCATGGGGAGCTCGCCCACCTCGTCGAGGAATATGGTGCCGCCGTCCGCCTCCTCGAAGAGCCCGGTCTTGTTCCTGACGGCGCCGGTAAAGGCGCCCTTCACGTGGCCGAAGAGCTCGCTTTCAAGGAGCGCGGCCGGTATGGCCCCGCAGTTCACCACCACGAAGGGCCCGCCGGCGCGGGACCCGCCGAAGTGCAGGGCGCGCGCCACGAGCTCCTTGCCCGTGCCGGACTCTCCCGTTATGAGCACGCTCGACGAGTAGTCCGCGACCTTCCTCACCAGGTCGAGCATGGAGAGCATCTTCTCGTCGATGGTGTATATGCCGCCCGTGTCGTAGTCCCTGGCGGCCTCCTCCCTGAGCCTCGCGTTCTCGCGCTTGAGCCTCTCCCGCTCCTCGGCCTTCCTGACGGTCAGGATTATCTCGTCCGTCTTGAACGGTTTGGATACGTAGTCATAGGCCCCGAGCTTCATGCACTCGACGGCCAGATCGAGGGTCCCGTAGGCGCTCATCATGATGACCGTCTGGTCCTTTCCCACCTCCCGGAGGCGCCTTAGGAACTCGAGCCCGTCGATGCCGGGCATGCGGATGTCGCAGAGGATGAAGCCGAAGTCGTCCTCGGCGGCCGCCGCAAGCGCGTCCCCGGCGTTCTCGAAGAGGACGGTATCGTACCCCTCGCGCCGGAGCATCACGCCGAGCATGTGGCGCATCGCCTCCTCGTCGTCTATTATCATTATCCTGATGCTCATGCGCACGGCTTCGAGGGGAGGGCCACCGTGAAGGTGCAGCCCTCGCCCGGTTTCGTCGAAAAGGTTATCTCCCCGCCGTAGGCCTTTACGATGGAGCGGGAGACGAAGAGCCCGAGCCCCGTGCCTCTGCCCACCCCCTTGGTGGTGAAGAAGGGCTCGAAGACCTTGAAGGCGTCCTTCTCCGCTATCCCGGGGCCAGTGTCCGTGAATGTCACCACGACGAAGTCCAGCCCCGCCGGGCCGGCCGCGAGCGCGGGCCGGTCGTCCTTTCTCCTTCTCGGGACCGTCCCTCCGGCGGCGGGCCTTGTCTCCACCGAGGCGGCCACCGAGATAACCCTCTCGCCGTCGTGCGAGGCCACGGCGTGGGCCGCGTTTATGAGGAGATTCATGAAGACCTGCCTCAACTTTCCCTCCTCGACGGCCACGGGCGGCAACGCCGCCGCCGTATCCGTCCTTATCTCCACTCCGGCGAAGTCCTCTCTCACCCCTACGACCGAGACCGTCTCGTCGACGACGCGCGCCACGTCCACCGGGGTTTCGGGCCTGGCCGGAGGTCTCGCGATGTCGAGGAACTCCTTGACCATGGAGTCTATCCTTGAGACCTCCCTCAGGGCGCCTTCGAGGACCTCCCGCTCGTCCACGGGGGCCAGCCCCCCGGCCCTCAGGAGCTCCATGTATCCCGAGACCGCGCCAAGGGGGTTGCCTATCTCGTGGGCGATGCCCGCGGCGAGCCCTCCCACGGCCGCCAGCGTCTTGCTCCGCAGGAGCTCGTCCTGGGCGCTTACCAGTTCGAGGTTCATCCTCTCCAGGGTCTTTATCTGTTCTTCGAGCCTCTCGGCCATCACGTTGAAGCTCCGCGCCAGAGAACCTATCTCGTTATCCACGTCCACGGCGGCCCTCTCGCCGAGCAAGCCCCCGGCTATGCGGGTGGCCGCCTCATCGAGCCTCCTTACGGGGCCCACTATGGCCCGGGACAGGTAAAACCCCCCGAAGACGATAATGATGAGCGAGTCCACCAGGGCGTAGGAGACGAGAAACTTCCTGACGCCGTCCATGTCTTCCTTTATATCGGCCAGAGGGACGAGAAACTCCAGTCTTCCGCTCTCGCCCGTCCCCGTGCCTGTGACCCTCACGGGGGTGGTCACGTAAAGCGAGTCGCCGAGGGCGGAGAGCCACCCGCCGCCCCCGATGAGCCTCACATGAAGGCCGCCCGGGGTGGGCAGGGGCTTGCCGGTGCTCCCGAGCCCCGCCCAGCCAGGGTCCGAGCCCTCCTTGACCACTACGCGGCCGCGGCCGTCAAGGAGCCGGAAGCTCCTGACGCCGGAGCCGAGAAGCGCCGAGGCGGCGAGCCTCCTCATCCGCGCGGCCTCGTTGGCGGTGACCCCCCCCTTGAGGACGAGCTTGGCCAGATTGGCGGCCTTGTGGGCCTCCTTCACCTTGGAGCTGAGGGCGTTGGTCTCGACGATGTTTATCGCGAGCACGCCGATGAGCCCTATGCCGGCAAGGGTGGTAAGGACTATGCCGGCCGTGAGCTGCTCCCTTATGCCGAGAGTTAGCCTCATGGGGTGGTCTATGTATGGTGGAACGGGGTCAGGCCCCTACGGCCGTACGTACGTACCAGGTAATTATCTCTTCGCCGAAAAAGAGATAAACTATAGCCCCGGCTGCAAGAAAGGGCCCGAAGGGAATGGCGTACTTGGTGGATTTTCCGAAGGCGAGCATGATGACGACGCCCACGAGGGCGCCGACGAGGGAACCGGCGAGGAGCGTGACCACCACGCCCCTCCATCCGAGAAAGGCCCCGACCATGGCGAGGAGCTTCACGTCCCCTCCCCCCATCCCCTCGGTTCCGGAGACGAGGTAATAACCGGCCGCCACGAGCAGGAGTATGCCCCCGCCGACGGCTATGCCGGCCGCGGAGCTCACGACCCCGGGGTAGGGGAGGAAAAAGGAGGCGACAAAGCCCGCGGCTATGCCCGGCAGGCTCACGCGATCGGGGATTATCCTGTGGTCGAGGTCTATGAAGGTAATCACAACGAGGGCCGAGACGAAGGCGAAATAGACGAAGGCCGGGGCGGTGAGACCGAAATGGTAAACCAGGGCCGAGGCAAAGAGCCCCGTAAGGGCCTCGATAAAGGGGTAGCGCGCCGAAAAGCGCTCACGGCAGGCGGAGCACCTGCCGCGGAGGACGAGAAAACTTACTATGGGGATGTTGTGGTAAAAGGGTACGGGCGAGCCGCAGGCCGGGCAGTGGGAGGCCGGCCTCGATACGGACAGGCCGGCCGGGATGCGGTAGATGCAGACGTTGAGGAAGCTCCCGACAACGGCCCCGAAGATGAAGGATATGACCAGCAACACACTCGGCCTCCAGGACCCCCGTGCGCCCGGGACGCCTACATCGTCTCGGGCAGGAACCCCTTCCTCTTTTTCTCCACTATGGAGAGTATCTCCGAGGCCTTTGTTATAGCCTCCTTGGCCTCCCTCTCGGTGATAACCTCGGCGGGTATCCCGCCGGGCAGGGCGTCGGGGAACCTGGAGGTCTTGTAGTAGATGTCGAGGTTCGTCGACGAGGAGTTCACTATGCTCTTGAACTCCTCCTCGTAGGTGAGCGCCCTGTCGAGGAGGTCCGATACGGAGCGGCTCTCTCGGGCGTCCTCGCTGTTGATGAAGAGAAAGGACCTCAACGCCTTGGCCGCCGACTGCTGGGCCCAGAAACAGGCCGGCGCGAAAAACCCTCCCTCCCTGTTCCAGTCCGCGGCCTTCAGGTCGTACTCGGCCTGCCTGAGCCACCTGTCGGCCTCTTTGTAGTATATTTCCACATCGCCCTCCTTATCTCTTCCCGGGGCCGAGTTCGGCCCAGGCCCTATGTCCTGTACTCCGAGTTTATCCTGACATACTCGCAGGTGAGGTCCGAGGTCCAGACCGTCGCACTGCCGGCGCCCTGCCCGAGGTCCACGTCCACCCGGACATCGGGGACCTTTATCGCCCGGGCGGCCTCGCGTTCCCTGCCGGTATCGACGCCCTTTCTTACCACCCTAACCCCGTTAAGGCTCATATCGACCCGATCGGGGTTGACCTTGATGCCGGCCCTTCCGATGGCGGCCATGATGCGGCCCCAGTTGGGGTCCCCGCCGCAGAAGGCCGTCTTTACGAGCATGCTCGTGGCCACCGTCATGGCGCCCCTTCTGGCCTCCCTGCCGCTCGCCGCCCCGGTGATCCTTATCTCTATAAACCGGGTGGCCCCCTCGCCGTCACGGACTATCATGTGGGCGAGCCTGGTGGCGACACCCGTAAGGAGCCCGGTAAAGCGCCTGAAGTCAGCTGAACCTGGCCGGAGGCCCCTCCCGCCGCTCGCCCCGTTGGCGAAGGCGAGCACCGTGTCGTTCGTGGAGGAGTCGTTAT
>JBHHVK010000046.1:0-12786 GCA_046754205.1 Thermodesulfobacteriota bacterium | reverse complement strand
GCCAGGTGGAGATAGCGGACAACTACGAGCACAAGCACCAGCCGCTTTCGGCCGATGACGCCTCCACAGGGCTCATGCGCATGAGCGTGGACATATGCAAGACCATCTTCAGGGTTCTCGCCGCCGACGGGATAGTCTTTTCCGAGGATATGCTCAAGTCCCTCGAGGTCGCCTACCTCCGCATCGCCGAGGACACTATGATGAAGTACGAGGCCGACGCGGCGATAAACGGGCTCGTCTACGACCGCCACGGCGAGGCAAAGGCCGTGGAGGCCTTCGGCGAGGCCATAAAGCGCGCCGCCAGGGTCTTTGTCGAAAACCCGATGGGCACCCCGCTTATACCGAGCTGGAGGAGGGTATCCTCGGCCGTGCCAGGGATAATGGATATGATAGAGAAGGCCGTGGACGAGGACAACGCTTAAGGGGAGCGGCCCGGTCGGCTTGAGGCACATTATCAGCTTTTCCCTGCAACTCTTGGCGATTCCTGTGAAAATTTATCAGGCACCCGTCTGTTTATTCCCGCGCCGCTTCATTCGGCCCACGGATTTCCTCATTTTAATTGACATCCACGCCCCGGGGCAGTAACATTATGGATTCCAAATCCACGTGAAAAGCACCACCGGAGGAGTTTCCATATGGCAGATATCAGACCTTTCAGGGGCGTGCTCTACAACGCCGAGAAGGTGGGCGACCTTGCCGGGGTCATGGCCCCGCCCTACGACGTCATCTCTCCCGCCAGGCAGGATGAGCTCTACGACCGCCACCCCAACAACGTCGTGCGCCTGATACTCGGCCGCACCGGGGACGGCCCCGGCGGCGACCGTTATTCCCGCGCGGCCGAGGCCCTGAAGGAGTGGACCGCCTCGGGCGTGCTCGCCAGGGACCCGGTCCCGGCCATCTACTACTACACGCAGACCTACCCCGTCGGAGGGAGAAAGGCGCTGACCCGGAAGGGCTTCATCGCCCTGGCCCGGCTCGAGGACTTCGGCGAGGGCGGCGTCCACCCCCATGAGAAGACCCTCTCCGGGCCCAAGGCCGACCGCCTCAGGCTCATGCAGGCCTGCGGGTCCAACTTCTCCTGCATATTCAGCCTCTACTCCGAGCCGGAGCTCAGGATAAACAGGCTCCTCGACGAGGCCTCCCGCGCGGTGGAGCCCATCATAGACGTCACCGACGACGACGGCATAGTCGACCTGGTCTGGAGGATAGACGACCCCGTGGTCCTCTCGGACGTGCGGAAGATTATGGAGGGGAAGTCGCTCTTCATAGCCGACGGCCACCACAGGTATGAAACGGCCCTCAACTACCGAAACAGCATGAGGGAAGCAAACCCCGAGGCCGGCCCGGACGCGCCCTTCGAGTTCTGCATGATGTATTTTTCGAACATGGACGACCAGGGCATGACGATCTGGCCCACCCACAGGGTGATACACTCGCTTGCGGGGTTCGACCCGGAGGGTTTCCTCGCCGAGGTCTCGGAGTACTTCGACGTTCTATATTTCCCCTACACCGCGGCTACCGAGGCCGAGGCCCGCGACAGGATGCTCACGGGCAAGCAGGCGGCCGAGGGCGGCGACAGGTCGGCCTTCGGCCTCCACATCAGGGGCCGCGACGTCTATTACCTCCTTACGCTCAAAGGCCCGGAGACCATGGACAGGGTCTTCGGCGACTCCATACCCGAGGTATTCAAGGACCTCGACGTGACCGTCCTCCACTCGCTCATCTTCGACCGCATCCTCGGCATTACACAGGAGGCGCAGGAAAAGCAGACGAACCTCGTGTACGTCAAGAGCTATGACGACGCCCTGAAGGCGATGCACGATGAGACCAACCAGCTCGTCTTCCTCCTGAACGCCACCAGGATAGAGCAGGTAAAGGCCGTGGCCGAGTCAGGGGAGGTGATGCCCCAGAAGTCCACCTACTTCTACCCGAAGCTCCTCTCCGGAGTAGTCCTGAACGTCCACGACGGTGCCGAGGCGGCGCCGGCATAACAGGGTTTTATGATGGAAAAGTCGAAAGGGCCGGGGGTCTCCACGCGGGCGAAATCACGGGTGGAGGCCATCGGCCCTTATTCGTTTCGTCAGGCCCCAGGGGGCCAGCGCCTTACGGACGACTCGGTCCTCGTCGCCGACTTCGCCCTTCCGCTGACCGCCGCCGACAGCGTCATCGACCTCGGCACGGCCGCGGGCGCGATACCGTTGATGCTCGCCTGGAAGAGCCCGGCCGCGAGGATAGTCGGGGTCGAAGTGACCGGCGGGCCCGCGAGGACGGCCCGGCGGAACGTCGCCGAAAACGGGCTGGCCGAAAGAGTGGAGATAATAGAGGGCGACTGGAGGGGGGTCAGGGATATCTTCGCCCCCGGGTCCTTCACCTCTGTCGTCAGCAACCCCCCTTACCGGAGGGCCGGCTCGTCGAGGCCGAGCCCGGACCCGGCGAGGGCCGCCGCGCGCTCCGAGGTTTACGGGACCCTCGCGGACCTGCTCGACGCCGCGGCCTACCTCCTCGCCCCGGAGGGGAAGGCCTCATTCGTTTTTACGGTCGAGAGGTCCTCCGAGATGACCGCAGGGCTTCGGCAAAGGGGGCTTCAGCCCGTAAGGCTCGAATACGTACGCTCAAAGCCGGACGCGCCGGCGCGGGTCTTTCTGGTGGAGGCCCGGCGGGGCTACCGGTTACCAGTGACCTGTTATCGGTTATCAGATAACGGATAACGGTCAACGGATAACCGATTTGTCATGCCGAACCCGGTTCTACGGAGGGGTAAGAAGGGCTATCAGGACGGGATAAAAGGCAAAAAAGGGCACAGGCCGATGCCCGTGCCCTTTTGATGTCATTGTTGTTTCGGCAAATATCCGCCTCACTCGTCGAGGTCGGCCTTCCTGAGCGCCCTTTCAATGGCCTCCCTCAGGGCGGCGTCCTTGACGCCGGAGACGGCCTCGTCTATGAAGCGTCTCTTTTCCGGCGATTCCGTCCGGTACCCGCCGTCCTCCTCCATGGCCGAGGGGGGGGCGGGGGGGCCGGTGGGGGCGTCCTCGGCGGCGGGGGGCTTGACCGTCCCGGGCTTGAAGACTATCTCCGTTACGGCCTCTTCGCCGAGCTCGCGGTTTATCCGGTCTATTATCGTCCTCTTCTGGTAGTTGAGTTCGCTCATCCATGTGGCCGAGGATACGACGCAATGGAGCGTGGAGCCGACCAGACGGTCGGCCCGGGCGTTCCTGGCTATGCCCTTGCCCACGCAAATGGGCCAGGACTTCAATATCTTCGCCTCGCGCAGGAGCGCCGGTATCTTCAGCGTGGAAAAGGAACCGGAGAGTATGGAGGAGACCCTGTCGGGGGACCTGCGCTTCATTGGGGCCCGCCTTGGAAGAGGTTGCGCGGCCTGAGGGGGTTCAGGCCCCGGGGGCCGCTTCGGGAAACGTCACGCGCTCCCGTCCTTTGTGGCCTGTCACGTGGGCTTCAGACCCCTGATCCTGCCGCCTATGAACTGGCCGAAAACCGACCCGGCAAGGAGGATCGGCACCACGGAGTATCCGAAACCGGCGTATCTCCTGAGGATGATGACGAGCGGGATGGGCAGGTGGATGTAGACGAACCACATGAGGGATAACCGTCTTGTCTTGACCCTCAGGAACCCGAAGGGGAGGTTCACTACAAATGCAAAGAGCGTTAAGTAAGACAGCGCTGATATGAAGTGATCGGAGGACATATTACGTTATAGTATCAAAAATGACGATTTTGGTCAACCCGGATTTTCGCGGCCAGGGCGGCGGCGGGCACCGCGCCTTCAATAATAGCTTGACACCTGGCATAATTATTTTATACTATTGAATGATTTACGAAATCCCCCGGCCCGGCCGGGGGGCACTCTTGCGAGGGCGTTGCCATGTTAGAGAACCTGTCGGACAGGTTCAGTAAAATACTGAAGGACGTGCGCGGCCAGGGGACCATCTCCGAGGCCAACGTCGCCGATATCCTCCGTGAGGTGAAGCTCGCCCTGCTCGAGGCGGACGTCAACTACAGGGTCGTCAAGGACTTCATAGGCTCGGTGCGTGAAAAGGCCCTCGGCCGTGAGGTCCTCGACAGCCTCTCACCGGGACAGCACTTCACCAGGATAGTCCACGAAGAGCTCTCCCTGGTCCTCGGCGGCGCGGACGCCGCCATCGAACTCAAGGGCAAGCCCGCCGCCGTGATGATGGTCGGGCTCCAGGGCTCTGGAAAGACGACCACGACGGCCAAGCTCGCGGGCTACTTGAAGTCCAGGGGCAGGACCCCCTACATAGTGCCGGCCGACCTCTTCAGGCTCGCCGCCGTGCTCCAGCTCAAGAAACTCGCCTCTCAGGTAAAGATCGACTGCTTCGACAGCGAGGGCTTCGGCAGCCCCTCGGAGATATGCAAGGAGGCCCTGCGCATAGCCTCCATAAAGGGCTACGACACCGTCATCGTGGACACCGCCGGGCGTATGCACATCGACACAGAGCTCATGGACGAGCTCAAGGCCATGAAGTCCATCTTGAACCCATCGGAGGTACTCTTCGTCGCCGACTCCATGACCGGCCAGGACGCCGTGAATACCGCCCGGGGCTTCGACGAGTCCATCGGCATAACCGGAGTGATACTCACCAAGTTCGACGGCGACGCCAGGGGCGGGGCCGCGCTCTCCATGAGTATGACCACCGGAAAGCCCATCAAGTTCATAGGGGTGGGCGAAAAGCTCGACGCCATAGAGGTCTTCCACCCCGAACGCGTGGCCGGAAGGATCCTCGACATGGGCGACGTGATGACGCTCATCGAAAAGGCCCAGGACGCGTACGAGGTCAAGGAGCAGGAGGACCTCAAGAAGAAGTTAAAGGCAGACTCCTTCACGCTCGAGGACTTCCGCTCCCAGCTCCAGAAGATAAAGAAGATGGGCTCCATAGACAATCTCCTCGGCATGATACCGGGCTTCAAGGGGGTGAAGCAGGCCAAGGACATCGACGTGGACGAAAGGGAGCTTGCAAGGATCGAGGCGATCATCAGCTCCATGACCACGGCCGAAAGACGCGACCCGGCGCTCCTCAACGCGTCGAGGCGCAAGAGGATAGCCCGCGGGAGCGGCACCACGGTCCAGCAGGTCAACAAGCTAATAAACCAGTACAAGGACATGCGCAAGATGATGAAGAAGCTGAAGAAGATGGGCCCCCGGGGGCTCAAGGGGCTCATGCAGAACTTCATGTAAGGTCGCGGCGGCGGTAGCGCCGCCCGGCGGCTAAAAAGGGAAAAACAATCTACGGAGGTAGCTTAAAGGTATGGCGGTAATGATAAGGCTTGCCAGGCGCGGGGCCAAGAAAAAACCTTTTTACAGGGTGGTGGTGGCGGACCGCGAGGCGCCGAGGGACGGAGACTTCATAGAGGTGGTGGGGCACTACAACCCCATGACCGACCCGGCGGACGTAAAGCTCAAGGCCGAGAGGATATCATACTGGCTCGGCAAGGGGGCCAGGCCGACCGATACGGTGGCGCAGCTCCTCAAGAAGGCGGGCATAGGCGCTTCCGTCACAACCTGACCTCTACCGTGAGATAATTGAGTAAGAGCGACAGGGTCCCGGTAGGCAGGGTCACCGGGGCTCACGGCATAAGAGGCGAGGTCAGGGTCCACGTCTACGGCGGCCTCGGGGAAGATGGCTTCCCCTGGAAGGAGGTCTTTCTCGTCTGCGGGGACAGGACCAGCGCCCGTGAAATCACCCGGATGCGCCCCCACAAGGGGGCCCTTATCGTCCAGTTCGAGGGGCCCTCCACGAGAGACGAGGCCAAAGGGCTCGTCGGCTGCGAGGTCGAGGTTCCGGCATCCGACCTGCCCGAGCCGGGCCCCGGCGAGTACTACTACCGCGACCTGGTCGGCATGGACGTCTGGACCGCCGGACAGGGCGCGGAGGCCGAGTACCTCGGACGGGTCATGAACATAATCCCCACCGGCGGCAACGACGTATTCGAGGTCACTGGCCCCAGGGGCGAGGTCCTCATACCGGCCATAAGCGAGGTAGTCCTCGACGTGGACCAGGCCGCGCGAAAGATTACCGTCCGTCTGCTCGAAGGGCTTATCGAAACCCCGCCCGAAGGGGGCAGGGGGGCAGCGGGGAGCGCAGGAGGCAGGGGGGGCAAGGCCCGGGGGGATGACCGGAGCGGAGGGCCGGGGTCCGGGACGCGCCGATGAGGTTCGACGTACTCACGCTTTTTCCCGGGTTCTTCACCTTGCCGCTCAGGCAGAGCATAATCGGAAAGGCCCTGGACTCGGGCCTCATAGAGATCCACGTCCACAACATAAGGGACTGGGCCCGGGACAAACACCGCACCACCGACGACAGCCCCTACGGCGGCGGGGCGGGCATGGTGATGAAGCCCGAGCCCGTGGCCTCGGCCCTCGAGGCCATAGGGGCCCGGGGCCCGGAAAAGCGGCCCGGCACGGTTGTTGTCCTCGCCACCCCCCAGGGAAGGCCCTTCGACCAGGCCGCCGCCCTCGGGCTTGCGCGCTCCGACCGTATTGTGGTAATATGCGGCAGGTACGAGGGGGTGGACGAGAGGATCCGCTCCTTTGTGGACATGGAGCTCTCCATCGGCGACTACATACTCACCGGCGGGGAGATACCGGCCCTCGCCGTGATAGACGCGGTGGGGCGGCTCGTCCCCGGAGTCCTCGGGGGGAAGACCTCCACCGAGGAGGAGTCATTCGCCGGGGGGGGCAGTGGGGCGGGTGGGGGCGGGGGGCTCCTTGAGTACCCGCAGTACACCAGGCCCGAGGAGTTCAGGTCCATGAGGGTCCCGGCGGTGCTGCTCTCCGGCGACCACGGCGAGATAGCCCGCTGGAGGAGGCGCGAGGCAATAAGACGCACTTTCCAGCGCCGCCCGGACCTGCTCGAAGGCGCGGACCTGACGGACGAGGAGAGGGAATTCCTCAAGAGACTCAAGGCCGGCCCGGCCCAGGGGGCCGGAGACCGGTAACGCAAGAGACCTGCGGCAATTAAAAAGGAATATTCCGAGGAGGTTTTTCAGATATGGGAGTGATTCAGGACATCGAGAGGCCGTACCTCAGGACCGACCTGCCCGATTTCGGCCCCGGGGACACCATCCGCATGAAGATAAAGATCAAGGAAGGCAAGAGGGAGCGTCTCCAGACCTTCGAGGGGACCGTCATAAGGAAGCGCGGCGGCGGCACGGGCGCCACCTTCACCGTGAGGAAGGTCTCCTACGGCATAGGCGTTGAGCGGATATTCCCGCTGAACTCGCCGGTCATCGACTCCATAGAGGTGCTGACCCAGGGCCATGTAAGGCGCGCGAGGCTCTATTACCTGAGGGACCGCGTCGGCAAGGCCGCCAAGGTCAGGGTAAAGAAGAGGTACAGGTAAGGTCAGGGCCCGGGGCGCTTCGCCGCCTCCGGGCCTTTTTCCAGTCCCCCACCTTAACGGTCGGCCCGGCCACCACGGACCCCTTAGCCCCATGGACGCCTTTGAACGAGAAGCGCAGAACTCCGGGTACACCGCCATAGCGGGGGTGGACGAGGCGGGCCGCGGCCCGCTGGCCGGCCCGGTGGTCGCCGCGGCCGTCATATTCAGGGACCCTCCGGCGGATTCCGCCATAGACGATTCCAAAAAACTTTCCCCCGGCAAGAGAGAGGTGCTCGCGGCCGAGATATTTTCGACCGCCGAGTCCGTCGGCGTGGGCCTTGTCTGGCCAGAAGAGATAGACCGTTTGAATATCCACAGAGGGGCGCTTCTCGCCATGGCGAAGGCCGTCGAAGACCTCTCCCTCCGTCCCGACTTCCTCCTCATCGACGGCATCTTCGAGATACCCTCGGCCACCCCCCAGAGGGCCGTAAAGTCCGGCGACTCGCTCTCGGTCTCCATAGCCGCCGCGTCGATTATCGCCAAGACCACCCGGGACAGGCTCATGGCAGGCTACCACGAGCGCTGGCCCTTGTACGGCTTCGACGCGCACAAGGGCTACCCTACGAAGGCGCACCGCGAGGCCCTCAGGGTGCACGGCCCCTGCCCGATACACCGGCGGACCTTCAGGGGCGTCGAGCGGTGAAGGCTGCCCCTCGGTCTAAAGGCCGGAATTCGATATTGACTGAGTACGCGGGTCTGTCTCATCAATAATATGACAGCCGGTGGTCCTTTTATATCGAGGCCACGCATAGAGGGACATTGGCCCGGCTCCCTGTCTCCGGAGACGAGCGACTCCTTGACGTCGGTTGCGGGACCGGCGCCCTGCTCAAAACCCTGTCGGGCGCCTATCCGGGACTTCGCTTGGCGGGGGTGGACCCCACGTCGGAGATGCTGGCCGTAGCGCTAAAAAGGCTGGAACCTGACGTTCGGCTCGAAGAGGCCTGGGCGGAAAAGCTACCTTTCCGGGATGACCATTTTGACGTCGTAGTCTCCTGCAACATCTTTCATTATATAAGGGAACCTACCGCGGCCCTCCATGAAACGGCCCGGGTGCTCAAGCCGGGCGGCCTTTTTTTGATGACCGATTGGTGCCATGACTTTCTCTCCTGCAGGGTCTGCGACCTCTACCTTCGACTCTTCAGCAGGGCGCACTTCAAGACTTACCGGCTCAAGGAGTGTTGCGACATGCTCTCTATCGCCGGATTCGATGGCATCGAAATCGAAAGATACAAGATCAACTGGCTCTGGGGGCTCATGACCGCCGCTTCTTACAAGAGCGCGGCCTCGTAGCAGTCTGTATTTGCCATCCCCTCCGAAATGCTGTATATTCCTAATCACAATTAAGAGTGAAGGGTGGGCAAGCCCACCGAACCATCGTCAACCGGCAGCCGCGGCAAACCTGAACCAATTGGGGGTCTGACGAATTGGCCAGGCGTATCTTCATAAGCGACGTCCACATGGGCGCAAGGAGGCGGCCGGGGAGGTACGAATACGACTGGCTCGACTACAACGAAGGGGTCACCTTCGTAAAATTCCTGAAGCACATAGGCGACATCGAGGACGGCGCCACCGGGGTCGTCCTCCTCGGAGACATCCTCGACAACTGGATATGCCCCCACGACGAAAGGCCTCCCTCCTTCGGAGATATCTTCGCGGCCCACGCCGACGTGGTGGACGCCATAGGGGAATTGCTGAACAAGGGCATGTCCGTAACCTTCGTCGAGGGCAACCACGACATGCATATCGCCCGGACCGACCTCGACGCCGCGTTCGGCGGCCACGCAAACCTCAAATGCGCCGACCGCTATCTCGCCGGCGGCGTCCATGCCGAGCACGGCAATTCCTTCGACCCCTTTAACGAAAAGCCGAATGGCCCCGGCGTCCTCTACGGCTTTCCCATAGGGTATTTCATCTCGCGCATCGTCGCCGCCAAGCTGGCAATTAAGAACTCGGAGAAAAAGCCCACAATCGAGATTGCCTGCAACGCTTTCAAAGCCCTGGTGGGACACGGCGACGTAGCCGTAAAAGTCCTGGACACTTTCATAGAAGACGCGGGTCTGGACGCAAACTTGGACTTTACGATGCCAGACGGCGCGGTGGTAGGCGCCGACGTCGTGAGGGCGGCGTACCGGGACACCGACCTCTCGCTGAGCATAAAGGACCTCCGGCCCAGGGCTGATGACCTGTCAAAGGACCGGGACGACATCAAGCTGGTAATCTTCGGCCATACCCACAGGAAGGTCCTCGTCCCGCTCGACCTCGCCGACGACACCGACCCTAACAGCTTTACGAGGGTCTATGCGAACGGCGGGACCTGGTCCTCGGGCGAGGCCCCAGGGTATATCGAGGTCGAGCCCGACAGCCGGGACATACACATGAACCACGTGCGCCTGATGGAGTGGAAAGAGGGTGGGCCGCGGAGGAGGGATACCCTTTTGCTCACCATTTAACCCTTATGTTTTAAAGCGTTAAGGGCTCTTCTTGAGGCCCTTTGTAACGTGCGGGCGGCAGCCCCCAAGTGGGCGGGACGGGACAGGCGACCATGGGCCTCTACAACAAGATATTCGGCGACCGGGGCGAGGAAATAGCCGCAAGGCTCCTGAAGAAACGGGGCTACAGGATTCTCGAGCGCAACTACAGGTGCCGCTACGGCGAGATAGACCTCGTGGCCCGCGACGGCCGGACGATAGCCTTCGTGGAGGTCAAGGCCAGAAGGAATACGGACTTCGGCGCGCCGGCGGACGCCGTCGGCAACAAAAAGCGGCTCAACATGGCCCGCGCCTCCTCGAACTACCTCGTCGAGAGGGGCCTTGCCGACCACCCGGCGCGGTTCGACGTCGTGAGCATACTCACCGAAGGGGGAGTCGCGACCGCCGAGCTTATAAAAGACGCCTTCTCCGCCCCTCCTCCCTTCGCCCCCTGACCGCCCCTCTCGCCCGCGGTCCTCTTTGTCATTGACAATTCGGAGGTTTTAATTTAAATTTATTACGCTCCACCGTCCCTGATTTCCCTTAAATCCGAAGATACCACCTTTGACGCAAATCTCCCCCACGGCCGCCTGGCCCGCGGGAGAATTTGCCCGGCCTAATTCAACCAAGATGAAACAACCGGCGAGCCTCATCCGACTCTTATCCATCGCGGTCTTTGCCGCCCTCTTGCTCCTCACGCACACAGCCGCCTACTCCGCTACAAACTCGGACAGGACGGTCAAGGACAGGTCTCTACAGGGCCTTACCGGCCGCGACAGGACCGCCGTCCCCTCCTCCGGCCCCCGTACCATTTCCGCCGACGACAAGGTCAGCTCCGGCAGGGGCGAGACGCCCCGGCGCTCCGGCGAGAAGGAAGAGGCCGTCCAGGACAGGACAAAGGCCTATGATGAAGAGATTTATCCGGAGGGGACCGGCGAAGAACCCCTGGCAGGGGAGATGGAAGGTGCGGCGGTGGAGGAGGAAGAGCCCCCTTCGGTCTTCGAGGAGTACGCCTCCGAGATACTCGGGGAGGATATAGAGCAGTTCGGCTACTCGATCTTCAAGAAGTCGTCCTACGGCTTCATCCCCGACCAGGCCCTCCCCGTGGGGCCTGATTACATCCTCGGCCCCGGAGACGAGCTCAGGATAAGCCTCTGGGGCAAGCTCGAAGGGGACTACGTCCTCGAGATAGACAGGGGCGGGCTTATAACGATACCCGAGCTGGGCGCGCTCCATATCGCCGGGCTTACCTACGGCGAGGCCAAGGGCTTCCTCGCAAAGGAGCTTAGCCGTTACTACAGGGCCTCCGAGGTCAAGATGAACGTGGGCATGGGGAGCCTGCGCACCATGAGCGTCTATGTCGTGGGCAAGGTCAAAAGACCGGGCTCATACACGGTCAGCTCCCTTTCGACGATGATAAACGCCCTCTTCGAGGCCGGAGGGCTCGACAAGAGCGGGTCCATGAGGGACATCCGGCTCAAGCGGGGAGGAGAGACCGTCTCGCGCCTCGACCTCTACGACCTGCTCCTCAAGGGCGACAAGACGGCCGACGTGAGGCTCATGCCCGAGGACGTCATCTTCGTCCCCCCCCACGGCCCTCTCGTGGCCGTCTCGGGCAACGTCAACACCCCGGCCATCTACGAGCTCCGCGGGGAGACTACCGTCGCCGAGGCGCTCGAGTTCTCGGGAGGGCTCAACGACATCGCCTTCAGGAAGAGGCTCCAGATATTCCGCATAGGAGAAGACTCCAGGGAGAAGGTCTTCGAGTCCACGCTCGACGAGGCCGCCACCCGCGGGCTCGGCGTCAGGGGAGGGGACCTGCTAAAGGTCTTTACCGTGGTGCCGGACCGGAGCTTCGTCCGGCTCTCGGGCGCGGTGATGGTGGAGGGCGAGTACGGGGTCGGTGAAGACCTCACCGTAAAGGGGCTTCTGGAGATGGCCGGAGGGCTCCAGCCCTACGCCTACGCCGATGAGGCGGAGCTGACGAGGGTGAGGCCGACGCCCGAGGGCCCCGAGACCGAGAAGATATTCATCAACGTGGGCAAGGCCCTCGAAGGGGACCCGGCGCACGACATCCGGCTCCGGCGCGACGACTACCTCTTTATCCGCTCCATCCCGGAGTGGGACCCCTACAGGACCGTGACCATAGAGGGGGAGGTCAGATTCCCGGGGACCTACGCCATAAGGAAGGGCGAGACCATAAGCTCGGTCATAGAGCGGGCCGGAGGGTTTACGGACAGGGCCTACCTGAAGGGGGTGGTATTCACCAGGGAATCGGTCCGCGAGCTTCAGCAGATGCAGCTCGACGAGTCGATAGACAGGCTCGAACACCAGCTCCTCACGACCACGGCCCAGACCATAGAGGAGGCACTCACGCCCGCCGAGGCGCAGCAGCAGGTGGCCGCCATGGCCCAGCGAAAGGCCCTCATAGCAAAGCTCCGCTCCGTGACGGCCAGGGGTAGGATCGCCATCAGGATGCACCCCTATGAGAAGTTCAAGGGCTCCGAGTTCGACCAGCCCCTCGATGACGGGGATACGCTCACAGTGCCGGAAAGGCCCGCACAGGTGCAGGTCATGGGCTCGGTCTACAACCAGACCGCCTTCGTCTTCAACAGCGACGCCACGGTCTCCCGGTACATCAAGATGGCCGGGGGGCTCACCAGCGACGCCGACAAGAGCGAGATATACATACTGAAGGTGGACGGCACCGCCGTCAGCAAGAGGCTGTCGCGGGGCAGGTGGAACGTGAGCTGGGACAGGGGCTCCAAACGCTGGCTGGGCGGCGGCATCATGGGCGCGAGGCTCGACCCTGGTGATACCATCGTGGTGCCGGAGGACATGGAGAAGATCCTCTGGCTCAAGGAGTTCAAGGATATAACCCAGATACTCTACCAGGTGGCGGT
>JBHHVK010000045.1:0-12932 GCA_046754205.1 Thermodesulfobacteriota bacterium | reverse complement strand
TACGTGGCCTGCGGCAGGTTCGACGGCTTCTGGGAATTGAAGCTCCGTCCCTGGGACACCTCCGCGGCCGCCCTCGTCGTGTCCGAGGCCGGGGGCCGGGTCACCGATTTCTCCGGGGGCGGGTTTTCCATATACGGGACGGAATGCCTCGCCTCCAACGGGCTCATCCACGATGAGATGATAGACCTGCTCGGCCGTCGGTCGCCATGACGAGGACGCTCTTCCGGCTGGCCGTGGTGGCCCTCGGAGTAACGCTCGCATCCTTTCTCGTCCCCGGCATAGAGGTCGCCGGGGCCTGGCCTGCGGTCAAGGCGGCCGTGGCCCTCGGGTTTCTCAATATCTTCATAAAGCCGGTCCTGCTGCTCCTCACGCTGCCCATAACGCTCATCACCCTCGGGTTCTTCGCCCTGGTCATCAACGGGCTCATGTTGTGGCTAGCCGGCGGCATCATAACCGGCTTCGACGTCGCGGGCTTCCTTCCCGCCACGGCGGGAGGGATAGTCATAAGCGTAATAAACCTCTTCTTCGAGCACGCCCTCTGGGATTGAGGCCGTGGAGCGGCGCCCTCCCCCCCCGGTTTTTGGCCCCCCACCACTTGACACCCCGGCTATTGATGCTTTAATTAAACCATCGATATCAACTGCAGCGGGCGAGCACGGGCAGCGCGGCCCCGCGCCCCTTCGGGGCGCGGTCTTTCGTCAACTTTTATCCTCAAAAGGAGGGACTATAATGGCGCATCAACAGAAAACCTTCGACCTCAAGGGGCTCGACGGCATATCCGACGATCAGATAGCCCAGCACAGGGACGTGCTCTACGCAGGGTACGTAAAGAAATTAAACGAGATAGAGGAGCGTCTCGGCGGCGTCGACATCTCGACGGCCAACCAGATTTTCAGCGACATGAGGGCCTTGAAGGCGGACGAGACCTTCGCGCTTAACGGCGTCGTGCTCCACGAGCTCTACTTCGGGAACCTCGGAGGAAAGGGTTCGGCCCCGGAGGGAAAGCTCGCCGACCTCATAACCGGGGCCTTCGGCTCCATCGACGCCTGGACCGCCGACTTCAAGGCCTGCGGCATGGCGGCCAGGGGATGGGTGATACTCGGACTCAACGTATATGACGGCAGGCTCCACAACTACTGCCTCGACTCCCACAACAACAACTTCCCGGCCGCCACCGTGCCGGTCCTCGTGATGGACGTCTACGAGCACGCCTACATGATAGACTACGGGGTGAAGAGGCCCCCCTACATAGAGGCCTTCATGAAGAACATCGACTGGAAGGCCTGCGGCGAGCGCCTCGGGTGCGTGGACCTCGAAAAGCTCCCCTGCACGTGCTGAACCGGAGATAGGGACGGCATCGGGCCGGGGGCGCCGTGGACCCCGCCCCGAGCCCCCTCCTTCGCCGTAGAAGTTTGAAGCCCGCGACCCGCGGCCCGTCACAGGGCCGCGGGTCGCGGGTTTTTTCATCCCCCCGGCAGCGCCCCCACTATAGTGACGACAAAAGCATAAAGAAACCCTTTAGTCCCGACGATATAAATAGAACAACGTGTTTTCAGGTGGGGCGGAGACCTCTCCGGGCTCCACTCCACCCTCCACAGCAGGAGGACATGAAAGCAAGTGCCATGCGCAGAAAATACCTGCCGATAGCGGCTTTGTCCGTCTTCATACTTTTCGTAATCGCCGCGGCCGGTGCCGACGCCGAGCTCAGGATCATCAGGTCCCACTCACAGGACAAGGCCGCCCTCATACGCGAGCTCGTCTCCTTGACCAGGACCAGAGAGAACGCCGAGGCCATAATCGACTCCAAGGTAGAATTGATGGAGTCCAGGTACCAGCTGGCCCTGACCGCCTCCATCGCCAAGTCGGAAACGGTGAAAGAAGACGACAGGGAGAAGATTTCCGTCGCCCAGGCCTATTACTTCAAGAGGTTCAAGAAGCTCTTCAAGGAGAGGGTGAAGTACGGGGAGATAATAGAGAGGGCCGAGTTCGAGGCCTACGACAGGAACTTCACCGCAGAAGAGATCAAGACCATGATAGAGTTCTACAGGACCCCTGCCGGGAGAAAGATGATAAGGCTCACTCCGAAGCTGGTGGAGGAGACGATAAACAGGGTCGATTCCGAGATCACGCCCATAGTGAAAAACATCGTTGAAGAGATAATAGCCGAGCTGCGGCGCAAGCAGATGATGTAGCCTCCGGGCGCACCCGAAGGGCCCGCCGACGGCCCCCCCGCGCCTCGCCCCCGCCGCGTCCCCACAACGCCCCCCCCGCTACACGCTCTCTATGAATATCTCGCCCGGGTCCTCGAGGTAGCCGATTACCCTGGCGAGGAACCTGGCCGACTCCACCCCGTCGATCACGCGGTGGTCGAAGGTCAGGGACAGCGGGAGGATCTTCCTTATCTTTATCTCGCCTTCCACGACCCAGGGCCTGTCGGCGATCCTCCCTGTGCCGAGGATGGCTATGTCCGGCGGGTTTATGATGGGGGTGGCGAAGGTGCCGAAGTGCGAGCCGTAGTTGGTGATGGTGAAGGTGGAGCCCTTGAGCTCCTCGAGGGTTATTTTCCTCTCCACGGCCTTTTGGTTCAGCTCCGTAAGCTCGGCCGCGAGGGCGAGGATCGTCTTCTTGTCCACGTCGCGGACCACGGCGACCATGAGCCCGTCGGGGGTATCTACGGCCACCCCTATGTTGAAGTACTTCTTGATGATTATCTCGGAGCCGTCCTCGGCCACCGAGCCGTTCAGCATGGGGTGGACCTGGAGGGCGTGCCATACGGCCTTCATGAAGAAGGGGAGGAAGGTGAGGTGGACATCCTTGCCTTCGGCCACCCCCTTTTCCCTCGCCCGGAGCCCCCAGAGCCTCGTTACGTCCGCCTCGTCCATGCCCGTTACCGACGCCGTCCTGCTCTGGGATGCGAGGAGGTTTCTGGCTATGGTCTTGCGCACGCCCCTTATGGGCACGCGCTCCACGGGCCCGTACCTGTCGTGGTCCTTGCCCGCGCCCGCCTCCGGGGCCGCGGCGGGGGCCCCGGGGGCCGGGGGGGCCGGGGGGGGCGCGGGGGCGGGGGGGGCGGGGGGGGCGGCCCCTGCCGGTCCGGCGGCGGCCCTTACGTCGGCCTCGGTAATGACGCCCCCGGGCCCGGTGCCGCTGAGGCCGCCGAGGTCCACCCCGAGTCTCTTGGCGATCGCGCGCACCCTGGGGGGGGCGAGCACGTCCTCCGCCGAGGGCATGCGGCCCACTACCGTTACGGATTCGGTGACGGCGTCCTTCTTCTCCGGTCCGGGCGCAGGGGCGGCGGCTTCAGAGACGGGCTCTTCCCCGGTATCGAGCACGAGCAGGGTCTCGCCTACCTGCACGGTCTCGCCCTCGCCCCTGGCGAGGCCCTTTACTAGCCCCTTCTTCGGCGAGGGGACCTCGACGACCGCCTTGTCCGTCTCCACCTCGAGGACGACCTGGTGCTCCTCGACCTGGTCACCGGGCCGGACGCGCCACTTGACTATCTCTCCCTCGACGATGCCCTCGCCGAGGTCCGGCAGCTTGAACTCAAAGGCCATCTCACGCCTCCATGGAAGTCAATACTCCAGGGCCTTTTCAAGGGCCCTCCTTATGCGGTCGACCTTCGGCATGTAATCGTCCTCGAGCCTCGCCATGGGCACGACGCCCTCGGGGGCGGCGACCCTCAACACGGGCGCCCTGAGGTGCATCATCGCCTCCTCGGCGGCGAATGCGGCTATCTCGGCCCCGAGGCCGCAGTACTTCGTCGCCTCATGGACGATGACGAGCCTGCCCGTCTTTCTGATGGACTCGAGGACCGTCTCCTCGTCGAAGGGCTTGAGCGTAAGGAGGTCTATTATCTCCACGTCGAGCTCCCCGGCCGCGTCGGCGACCGCGTAGAGCATCGTGCCCCAGGTGACGACGGTGAGGGCGTCCCCTTCCTGGAATACGCCCGCGCGGCCGATGGGCACGGTAACGTCCCCCTGGCCCACGTCTGCCTTGACGGACCTGTAGAGCCTGGAGGGCTCGAGGAATATGACCGGGTCGGGGTCGCGTATGGCCGACTTCATGAGGCCCCTGGCCGTATGGGGCGAGCTCGGCACGACGACCTTTATGCCCGGCATGTGGCAGAGGATCGACTCCGAGGACTCGGAGTGGAGCTCCGGACCCTTGATGCCGATGCCGTAGGGCGTCCTTATGACGAGGGGGCAGGTAAAACGGCCCCGGGACCGCGCCCTGATGCGGCCGGCGTGGGAGTATATCTGCTCGATGGCCTCGTAGACGAAGCCCATGAACTGTATCTCGGCCACCGGCCTCAACCCGCATACGGCCATACCCACGGAGGTCCCCACTATGGCGAGCTCCGCCAGCGGGGTGTCTATGACCCTTTCGGGGCCGTACTTTTCAAGGAGCCCCTCGGTGACCCTGAATACCCCGCCGTCCTTGCCCACGTCCTCGCCGAGGACCACGACCGACCGGTCCCTTGCCATCTCCTCGTCCAGGGCGCTGTTTATGGCGTTTACGATGGTTACTCTTCCCATCCGAGGTCCTTAAGCTCCCTTGTCTGCCGCGGGGTGGGTTTGTCCCAGGTGTAGCGTATCATGTCGGCCGGGTCCGGGTCGGGATACCCTTCGGCCTCCTTTACGGCAGCGTCGATGCACGCGGCGGCCTTCTCCCTGGTCTCCTCTTCGTAACCCTCGCTCCAGAGCCCCCTCGATTCGAGGAATTTCCTGAACCGTATCATGGGCTCCTTCTTCTTCCACTCCTCGACCTCCTCGTCGGAACGGTACCTGCGCGCGTCATCGGCGGTGGTGTGGTTTCCGAGCCTGTAGGTGAAGAGCTCTATGAGCGTGGCCCCGCCGCCGCTCCTCGCCCTTTCCAGGGCCTCGCGCGTGGCCTTGTACACGGCCACCACGTCGTTGCCGTCGACGTGCACGCCTTCTATGCCGTAGGAAAAGGCCCTCTGCGCTATGGTGTGCGCCGCGGTCTGGCGCCTACTCGGCACGGAGATGGCCCACTGGTTGTTCTGGCAGATGAAGACGGCCGGAGCCTTGAATACCCCGGCGAAGTTCAGCGACTCGTGGAAGTCGCCCCGCGATGACGCCCCGTCGCCGAAGTAGGCCACGGCCGCGGACCTTTCCCCCTTGAGCTTCATGGCCATGGCGGCCCCGGCGGCGTGGGGGATGTGGGACCCCACGGGCACGCTCATGGGGAAGATGTTGAGACCCTCCGGAGTGATCATGCCGCGCTCGTCGCCCATCCAGTACCTGAATATCATCCATGCGGGGTAGTCGAGGGTGAGGTAGACGCCCGTCTCCCTGAAGGAGGGGAAGACCCAGTCGTCCCTTTCGAGCGCCGCGGCGCTGCCTATCTGGGCGGCCTCCTGGCCCCAGATGGGGGCGTAGGTGCCTATCCTCCCCTCTCTCTGGAGGTTGATGGCCATCTTGTCGAAGACCCGGGAGAAGACGAGGGACTCGAAGATGCGCCTCAAGAGGGCGTCAGGCATATCGGGCATGAGGGACTGGTCCGCCCGGCCCTCTTCGTCCACGACTTGGAGGGATTTCACCTCGAAACTATCGACGACCTCTAACGGCATATGCGGAGTTTATCAGCATAACCCGGGGCAGTCAAGAGAGGGGGGAGGCGCCAAAGGGGTGTTGACAACCGGCGGGCTCATATTATATCCTCGACAGTGGCGGAAGCAAAAGTCAGCCCGGAGGGGGGAGGCGCTTGAAGCTGGACATGGAGGAGATAAGGTTCGACGCATCGGGGCTGGTGCCCGCCATAGCGCAGGACGCCGCCACCCTACAGGTGCTGATGCTCGCCTACATGAACCGCGAGGCCCTTGAAAAGACCGTCTCCACGGGGAGGGCCCACTACTGGTCCCGCTCGCGGGGCGAGCTGTGGCTCAAGGGAGAGACCTCCGGCAACTTTCAGCAGGTCAGGTCGGTCCACTACGACTGCGACGTCGACGCCCTGCTCCTCGTGGTGGACCCCCTGGGGCCCGCCTGCCACACGGGCCGGAGGACCTGCTTTTACAGGTCGCTCGACGGCCTGGGGGCGGACGGAAGCGAGGCCCCGGCCGGGGAGAGGGTGCTTCCGGCGCTCTTCGATATCATAAAGTCGAGGAAGGGGGCCGGGGCGGAAAAATCCTACGTGGCCTCGCTCTACGCCGGGGGCCTCGGCCGGATAATCGAGAAGGTCACGGAAGAGAGCGGCGAGCTTGTCGAGGCGGCCCTCGAAAAGGGCGGCGGGGAGATAACGCACGAGCTCGCCGACCTCTGGTTCCACACCATGGTGCTTTTGGCCGAGAGGGGGGTGGAGCTCGATGAGGTCTTCGCCGAGTTCGCCGGGAGGTTCGGGGTATCCGGGCACGAGGAGAAGGCGTCACGGGGCAAGGGGGCGGGAAAGGATAGACCTTCATCATGATGGACTGCGTATTCTGCAAGATGGCCGCGGGAGAGATACCCGTCGAGCCGGTGTTGGAAAACGACCTCCTCATGGTCATAAGGGACATAAACCCGCAGGCGCCGACGCACCTTCTGGTGGTGCCGAAGCGGCACTACAGGAGCATACTGGACTGCGGGGACGGGGACCTGCCGGGGGAGATGCTCAAGGCCGCAGTGGAGGTGGCCGGGAAGATGGGGTTCGCCGAAAGCGGCTTCAGGACGGTGGTGAACACCAACCCCGACGGCGGCCAGACGGTATGGCACCTCCACATGCACGTACTCGCCGGAAGACCGCTTTCCGGCGCGATGGGATGACGCTATGACAGACGACACTTCGGACACGACCGGACGGGGCGGCTACAAGACCCCCTCGGGGACGAGCGGGCGGGGCACCGCGGCCCCGCAGGGGCCGCGGTGCCAGAGCTGCGGCAGGAGTCTCCGGAGGCCCGACCTCTTCGGCTCCGAGGCCTCGGGGGCGATGAGCACGACCTATTGCAGGTCCTGCTACTGGAAGGGCGAGTTCACCGAGCCGGACATAACGATGGAGGAGATGATCGGCAAGGTGGCCGGGCTCCTGGCGGCCTCGAAGGGCACCACGCTCGAAACGGCCGAAGGGCTCGCCCGGAGGCTCGTCCCCGGGCTCAAAAGGTGGCGGACGGAGAAGAAATAACCCCCCCCCTTCACTTCCTCACGGGGCCGTGGAGCCTCTGGCGGCGGACCTCGAAGAGAGCCCCGGCCCCGGCCTGGGCGGCGTTAAGGGAATTGAACCCCCGGGCCATGGGTATCGCGACGACGAGGTCGCAGCTCTTTTTCACCAGGCGCCTTATCCCCGCCCCTTCGCTTCCCACGACGAGGGCGACGTCCCCGGATATGTCCGTGGAGTATATCTCATCGGGCCCGTCGGCCTCGAGGGCGGCCGCCCACACCCCCAGCTCCTTCAGCCTCAATATGGTCCTCGATATGTTCGTCTCCCTGGCGATGAGGGTATGTTCCGTGGCCCCGGCCGAGGCCTTTACCACGGCCGGCGTGACCTGCGCGGCCCGGTCCCTGGGGATGACCACGCCGTGGACCCCGGCGGCATGGGCCGCCCTTACGAGCGAGCCGAGGTTGCCCGGGTCCTGCACCGAGTCGAGGATGAGAAAGAAGGCCGCTTGCCCGCTCTCCTTCCAGGCGGCTACGAGGTCGTCGAGGCCGTGGTAGACGTAGGCCCCCGCCAGCAGGGCCACGACGCCCTGGTGGCCGGGCGTGCCCGCCGCCCTCGTGAGGGCCTCGGTCGGGAGGCGTTCGACCCTTATCCGGGCGGCCCGGGCCGCCTCCATGACCTTACCGACGGCAGGCCCGCTCCGTCCGGCGGAAACCAGGAGGCGCTCCACCCTCTCGGCCTCCGAGGCCAGGGCCTCGGTGACAGGGTTTATGCCGTAGACGACCCTCATCCCCCGGACTTCCCCCCCGCCCCCCCCGCCCCCCCCGCCGGCCCCCCGGGCCTTCTCCCCCCGAAGAGGGCGAGCTCGAAGACCTTGAAGAAGCAGTCCACGTCCGTAAAGCCGATATCCCTGAGCCACCGGCACTGGTCCTCGACCGGGGCGAGGACGTGCGCCTCGCGTCCCCTGCGCTCGGCGAGCTCTTCGGCCGGGAAGCCCTCCGGCGACCCCGCCCTCTCCTGAAAGGCCCCCAGCGCGGAGTCGAAGTGCCCTTCGGCCACCCGGCCGACCCAGGCGGTGGGCGAGGCGACGTGCTCCATGTTGATGAATATCCCGCCCGGGCGGAGAAGGCCGTATATCTCCCGGTAGAGGGCCATCTTGCGTTCATCGGTCTGATGATGGATGGCGTAGCCGGAGACGACCGCGTCAAAGGAAGAGAACCCTTCAACAAGGCCGACCCAGCCGGGGTCGCCGAAGTCGGCGGCCACGAAGTCCACCTTGGAGGGATGGCCGGAAAAACGGGCGCGGGCAAGGCCGAGCATGGGCGGGGAGAAATCGACCAGGGTGGCACGCGCTCCGGGGCGGCCCTCGACGAGGGCGGCCGCGAGCGCGCCGTCGCCGCAGCCGAGGTCGAGGACGCTCGCAGGCCCGCCGCAGGCGGCCGAGACGAGGCGGGCCATGACGTCCATCTGCTCGGCCAACAGCGGGATGCCGCCCCGTATGCCCGTAAGGTACGTACGCGCCCAGCCCTCGCGCTTCCAGCCCTCGTCGAGCCTCTCCGAGCCGTCTCTACTCATCCGCCCCCTCCTGGCCGGGCCCTGCAAGCTCCCGAAGCTTTCTTTCCACTTCCCCGGCCTTGGAAGACTCGCCGGTCCGGCCGTACAGCTCGAGCAGGTGGGTGTATATCTGGACCAGGCCCCCGGTCTGGTCGGGCGGGACGAGCCCGGCCGCCTCGGTAAGCGAGGCCTCGGCCCCGGCGTAATCGCGGCTCCGGGTCTGGATGACGCCGAGGGTGTCGAGGTAGACGTACCTCCTGGAGGGGTCCCTGGCGAGCGCGGTCTTTACCTCGCCGGCGGCCGCCTCGAATTCGCCGCGCTCCATGTAGAGCCAGCCGAGGTTGTTGTGGTAGGTCCCCTCGCCGGGGTTTATCTCGATGGCCTTCTTGTAGTTGGCCTCGGCCTCCCCGTAGTCCTCCCTCTTGAGGTAGAGGTTGGCCAGGGCGAAGTAGGCGTCGGAGTTGAAGGCGTCCTCCCGTGAAAGGGCCTTGTATTCCTTGAGGGCGAGGTCTTCCTCGCCCTTGCTCTCGTATATGGCGCCGAGCCTGAGGCGCTCGTTCGGGGTAAGGGCCGAGGAGGCGTCGGGGGCCACATCCACCGAGGCACACCCGGCGATGAGAAACGCCGCGGCAAGCGCCGCGGCCATCCCTTTAAGGTTCATGGCTTCAAGGACTCCCATGGGCGGACCCACTTTTTGACGCCGAAGAGGCGCTCATCATTTATACCCTATCCCGTCTTTTTTATGAAGGGGGAACTTGCGGCGGGGGTTGGCCGTCCCCGGGGACAATGAGGAGGGTGGAATAGCCGGTCCTCGACCAGCGCCTTTCGAGCGCGTCGTAGGTCATCGCCTCTTCGGTGGGCCCTCCCCGGTGGACCACCACGGCGCCGAGGCGGTCGTCGTAGCCCACGGCCACCACGAAGTGCCCGGCCCGGAGGCGACCGAGGCCGAGGTCGAGAAAGAGTATCAGCGGCGCGCCGGCCGAGACCTTCCGCTTGAGGTCGTCGAAACCGCCCCCGTAGTGCTCGGCCGCAAAGCCCCTCTCCTTGGCGTATAAAAGCATATCCATGGCGAGCGTGCCCCGGAGTTTGTCCTTGTAGACCGCCCGGGCGACCTCTCCGGGTAGCCCCGGGTCCATGGGCTCGCCCTGCCTGATATAGGCGTAATAGCCGATGACCGATGCGAGGGCCGCCGGCCCGCAGGTCCTCGTGGCCTGCTCGACCACGGGCACCCCCTTTATGTAGCCGCCCGCCTCCGGGTGCGACGTGAGGTCCTCGACGACGAAGCCGGCCCTTACGGCGGCGCAGCCGGAAAGCGCTGCGGCGAAGATGGCGGCTATGAGGAAGGTTCTCGATCTGCACATGATAAAAGGCCCTGTGGCGGGGTCAATCGACTCGGGGTGTCGGGGGCCGGACACGCCCGACGCGGCCGGGAGGTGGGGGGTTATTTGATGATTATCCTCCTGTCCGTTATCTTGAGTATCACGAGCACGAGGACCACGATTACCAGAAGCGCGATTATGACGCCCAGGGCCCCGCCGCCGGGGTAGAGGGCGTCGAGAGTGGAGGCGAAGCCGTGCAGCTCCGAGTCGGTGAGCCTGTCGAGGCGCCCCGAGACCTGCTCCGGGGTAAGCCCCATCTCCCCGAGCCTCTCTGCCACGACCTTGCTCTCAAGGACCCTCTGGACCCTGTCCATGTCCACGCCCCTGGCGAGTCCCGCCTCCTGGGCCGGGCCCACCACGTAGGCCATGGACCTCGCCGGTATGGCGCCCATGATGAAGAGCCCGGCTATGACCATCCAGGCTATCTGCTTGAAGTAGAGTTTCTTTATCCAGCTCATCTGCCACCCCCGCCGTTGAGGTTGCGCGCCCCGGGCGCCGTCCGGCCATCCGCCGGGCAGCGGCTTCCGATATATTTATAAACAAAAAAGCCCGCCCTGTCAATACCCTTGCAACGGCTTGAAAATTGTGATAATTTCAGAACATGCGGCTTCAGGCGGAGATAATCGAGAAGATATCCAGGCTCATCTTGACCAGGCTTAAAGACGAGGGCCTCCTCGTCTTCAAGGTCCCGGAAGAGGAGGTCTTCGCAAAGGTAAAAGGGGTCATCACCGCCGACATGTCCGCCGAGGACGAGCTCGACCGCGAGGTGGAGAATATCCTCAAGTCTCATGCCGGGGAGCTCGGCTCCGGCGAGGTGGACTACCGCAAGATGTTCAGCATGGTCAAACACAAGCTCGCCCGCGAAAGGGGGGTCGTGCTTTGAGGCTGACCGATGACAGGATATCCCACCTTGCCCACCTCGTCTCGGACGGCATCTGGAAGGACGACCTCGCCGACTTCACCGACGAGGGCAAGGTCTTAAGCGAGATAAAGCGCGCCATAACGGACTTTCTCATGGTGGAGGACGAGGCGGACACGAGGGCCAGGGACAAGATAAGGTCGCTGTCGAGGCACGTTCCCGAGGGGAGCCGCGAGTGGGACATCCTGTACAGGCAGTACTTCGATGAGGAGGTCTCCAGGAAGGGCCTCAAGTTTTAGGGCCCCTGGGGCACCCTTTGCTTTTTTCTCAAACCCGCTCCCGCCGCCCCCCTCGCCATCGCTCTTCACCACGGCCACCCGGCCCCTTCACACGCCCCTTGAGCCGCGTTCCGGAGCGCGAAGCGCCCGCCCTATCGAGATGATTACGAAAAGAGACGCCAACCCGGTCCATCCCGACCAGCCGATGCCTTCGGCCGCCCCGGCCGCCCCGGCCATCCCCGCCATCCCGCTTGCCGCCCCCCTGCATGGAGAGAGGCCGCCATGGACCTGAGACTCTTCCTCCCCCCGGTGGTGGGCTGCGTGATAGGGTGGCTCACCAACTACGTGGCCATAAAGCTCCTCTTCAGGCCCCACACGCCGAGGTCGGTCATGGGGGTCAAGTTCCAGGGGCTCATACCCAAGAGGAGAAAGGAGATAGCCCTCTCCATAGCGCACGCCATAGAAAGAGAGCTCCTTACGAGCGAGGACCTCGCCGGGGTCCTCGGCGGGATAGACTGGAAGAAAGAGCTGGAGAAGACCGTCGAGGAGATGGTCGACCACAGGTTCGGAAATGAGACGCTCAGGAGCGTGCCGGTCGTGGGGCTCGTCTCCGAGAACCTCAGGTACCACCTGAAGTACCTCCTTACAAAGGAGATAATAAAGCAGTTCGACAAGAAAAAAGATGGGCTCGTAAACAAGTTCAAGGAGCGGGTGGACGTAAAGGACCTGATCGTGACCAAGATAGACAGGCTCGACACGGAACGCTTCGAGGGGCTGCTGACGGAGTTCATCGCAAGGGAGCTCAAGCACCTCGAGTACCTCGGAGGCGTCATAGGCCTCATAATCGGCGTCGTGCAGTCCGGGCTCCTCTATTTTCTCATGTGAGATTACGGCGCGCCCCCGGGCCTCCCCTCTCTTGAAGGCCTTCCCATGAAGACAGCCCTCACCATAGCCGGCTCCGACCCCTCGGGAGGGGCGGGGGTCCAGGCGGATGTCCTGACCTTCCGAGCCCTCGGGGTCCGCGGCCTCTCGGCCGTTACGGCCATTACCGTGCAGAACAGGCTCGAGGTAAGGGAGATGCAGGTCGTCCCGCCGCGGCTGCTCGCCGCCCAGGTGGAGGCGCTCCTCGACGAGTTCACCGTCGACGCCGTAAAGATCGGGATGCTCGGGAGCGCGGCAAACGCCAGGGCCGTAGCCGGGCTCATAGACGGCGGGGGGCTCCCGAAGGTGGTCCTCGACCCCGTGATGGTCTCTTCGAGCGGCTTCGAGCTGCTCGGCAGGGGCGGGGTCGGGGCGATAAGGGGGCTAGTGGCACGCACGGCCCTCATTACCCCCAACATCCCCGAGGCCGCAGCCCTGGCGGGCATCGAGATAACCGGGGTCGAAGGGATGGAAGAGGCGGCCCGGGCGATACTGGCCATGGGCGCCGGTGCGGTGCTCGTCACCGGAGGCCATATCGAGGGCCCTCCCGTGGACGTCCTTTACGACGGAGGTGAGTTCACGAGGCTCCGGTCCAGGAGGGTCGGGGGAGGGAGGGAAAGGCTCCACGGCACGGGCTGCCTCCTTTCGGCGGGGGCGGCGGCCGGGCTCGCCAGGGGCCTGGCCGTGGCCGGGGCAGTAAGCGAGGCCAAGAGATACGTGGAAGAGACGCTCAGGAAGAGACGGTAAGGGGGAGAGGTTGAGGGGGGGCGCGCCTACTTCTTCAGGAGCCCGTTCTCCCTGGCGCTCAGGTGGCTCTCCCTGGCCATGAGTATGTGGTCGTGGACGATGATGTCT
>JBHHVK010000044.1:0-12954 GCA_046754205.1 Thermodesulfobacteriota bacterium | reverse complement strand
TTCTGACCCTTTCCTTTGTCAAGGAAAGCTCCGTAAGCTCGTGGTAGTGGGTGGCAAAGAGCGTCCTGGTCCTGCCCCTGTGGGCCGGGCTGTCGTGAAGGTGCTCGACGACGGACCATGCTATGGAGAGGCCGTCGAAGGTCGAGGTGCCGCGCCCTATCTCGTCGAGTATGACCAGGCTCCTCTCTGTGGCGTTGTTGAGGATATTGGCGGTCTCGTTCATCTCGACCATGAAGGTCGATTGCCCCCGGGAGAGGTCGTCGGCCGCGCCGATGCGCGTGAAGATCCTGTCCACCACGCCGATTGCGGCCCTGGCGGCAGGGACGTAGGAGCCTATCTGGGCCATGATCACGATGAGAGCGTTCTGGCGGAGATAGGTGGACTTGCCCGCCATGTTCGGTCCCGTAAGGAGGATTATCTGCCTCTGGTCCGGGACGAGCTCGATGTCGTTTGGTATGAAGTCCTCGGTGAGGTTCGCCTCTATCATGGGGTGACGGCCCCCCTCTATGACGAGGTCGAAGCCGTCGTTTACCGCGGGCCGCGTGTAGTCGAGCGAGTCGGCCGCCGCCGCGAGGGAAGCGAGGGCGTCCACAACGCCGATGAGGCCGGCGTCCCGCTGTATCCTCCTTGCGTGGGCCGCGGCCGAGGAGACCACCTCGCCGAAGAGATCGACTTCGAGCGACCTGGACTTCTCCTCCGCCGTTAGGACCTTCTCCTCCCACTCCTTCAGGGCCGGGGTTATGAACCTCTCGGCGCCCACGAGCGTCTGTTTCCTGATGTAATCGGCCGGCACGCGGTCGAGGTTGGCCCTGGTCACCTCTATGTAGTAGCCGAAGACCCTGTTGTAGGCGACCTTTAGCGTGGGTATCCCTGTCCTCTCCCTCTCGGCGGCCTCGAGGCGGGCGATGTTGTCCTTGCCCCCCGCCCTGATGGAGCGCAGCTCGTCGAGGGCCGAGCTGTGGCCCTCCCTTATGACGCCCCCGTCGCGGACGTGGACGGGCGGGGTGTCGGAGATGGCGTCTTTCACGAGGAAAACGACCTCGGCGACCCCGTCGAGCGACGAGGATATCTCCCCGAGGAGCGGCGAGGAGAACTCCCGGAGGGTCCTTTTCACCTCCGGTATCCTCCCGAGCGACCCGGCCATGGCCGCGAGGTCCCTCGGGCCCGCCGTGCCGAGCGAGACCCTCGCCGTGAGCCTTTCGAGGTCGTATACGCCGGAGAGCTGTTCGGAGAGCGCTCCCCTTTCCGGTCTTTTATCGAGGAGCTCGCCCACGGCGTCGAGGCGCATGTTTATGGCCTCGGCGTCCTTCAGGGGGTTCAGGAGCCACGTCTTGAGCGTTCTCGCGCCGATGGCGGTCCTGGTGCGGTCGAGGAGCCCGAGGAGAGTGGAGTCCTTCCCTCCGGAGATGATGTTACGGGTTATCTCGAGGTTCCGCCTCGTGGCGGGGTCCATGACGAGGAATTCGTGGGTGTGGTAGGGCACCAGGCCCCTCAGGTGGTTCAATGGGGTCTTCTGCGTCTCCCTTATGTAGGCGAGGAGCGCCCCTGCCGCCCCTATCCCCTCGGGCATGTCGCGCAGGCCGAGCCCGTCGAGGGAGGCGGTGCCGAACTGCCGGCAGAGGCGCTCGGCGGCCTCGCGCGGGGTGAAGTCGCGGTCCGGGGCCGGGGTTATCTTCTTTACGTTGATGGAGGCGGGCGGAAAGGACGAGACCTCTTTTTCCGGGACGAGGAGCTCGAGGGGGCGCACCCTCATTATCTCGTCGAAGAGCTCGGCCCTGGAGGAGAGCACGGTTGCGCGGAACTCCCCGGTGGATGCGTCCATGTAGGAGAAACCCGAGACCCCGGAGTTCATGGAGGCGGCGGCGATGTAGTTGTTCGAGCCGGCATCGAGGATTTCGTCGTCGAAGACGACCCCGGGGGTGACGACCCTTGAAACCGCCCTCCTGACCACCCCGCCGCCCCTGCCCGGCTCCTCCACCTGCTCGCAGACGGCTACCTTGAAGCCCTCTCTTACGAGCCTGGCGATGTAGGACGTGGCGGCGTGAAAGGGGAAGCCGCACATGGGGATCTTCTTAGCCTTGTCCCTGGAGGTGAGCGTTATGCCGAGCACCCGCGAGGCCGTGCGGGCGTCGTCGAAGAACATCTCGTAGAAGTCGCCCATGCGGAAGAAGACTATGGCGTCGGGGTTGGCCTCCTTTACCTCCATGTACTGCCGCATGGCGGGGGTGAGTTTCTCCATGACGGGGCCTGTCTTGACTCTCTCTGTTAAAGAGTTATTGTATCCACTTGATTCTAAAATAGTTTATACTATCCATTCCTCGAGCTCGAAGTCCTCGGACGGGATGTCGAGGATGAGGTACCCCCTCGTCGGCCACCTTTCGACCCCCTCTTCGCCGGTGTCTATCTTCACCGCGACGCGCACCTCGCTCGACAGCTCCGCCCCGAGGAGCTCCAGCGGGATGCGGAGCTCCACCACCGAGCCCGAGGCTATCTCAAGGTTAGCGGCCTCGGGCCTCGCGGCCTCCTCCGCCTCCCCGGGTAGGAGGTGGAACGTGGCGCTCGCGTCCGTCCCCTTCACTGTGGCGTCCACCCTGGCCTGCCTGGGCCGGAGGAAGGTTATGGAGAAACGCCACTCGTTTTCGGCGGCCTCGGCCCGTCCCCTGTTGTAGTCGAATCTGAAGAAGAGGGCGTCGCGCGAGAAGCCGTAGCCTATGGAGTCGATGAGGCCTTCGCCCTGGACCTCGCGGTGCATCGCCGTGCCGAAGAACCGGCGCGTGATGAGCCCTGCCGATAGCCATTCGAAGTAGTTCGTCACCTCGCCGTCGAGGGTGGGGTTTACAAAGGCCATGGGCCGCGACTCGGGCTTGATGCCGCCGGCCTCGGATATGATGGGGACGTCGAGCCCGAGGGGGGGCTCCACGCCGATGAGCGAGTACACCCTTTTGATGTAGAGCCTGAAGAGGTTGTCGAAGTACTCGTCGCTCATGGTGGAGTGCTCGTCGCCGTACCACCAGAACCAGTCGCTCCCCTCGGCGGCGTAGAGGGTGTTCCAGGCCCTTTCGAGCTCCCCCCCGGCCTCGCCGCCCTCCCCCTCAAGCGTGCTTTCGTGCTCCACCAGCGCCTTTCTCGCCCCGCTTATGTAGTCCCATGCGGCGTTGTCCTCGCGGTGGCCTATCCATATCTTGAAGTTGTGACTTATCCATGAGCCGGGGAATATCCAGTCCAGCCTCTCCCGGTGGGGGGTGGACCCGAGGAACTCGCTTACGGTGACGCACTTCAGTAGCGGGTGCCCCGAGAGCTTGGAGTAGAGCGTGTAGAGGAAGTTTCTCCCGTCGTTGGCGTAGGTCTCCCAGGCGTTCTCGCCGTCGAGTATTATGGGCACCACGTGGTCGGCGGGGTTGTCCACGAGGCCGTGGATGTGGGTAAGCCTCGCCACCAGGTCGCTCGCCGCGGCGTCGGCGTGCATCCTCGCGTAGTCGAAGCCTATGAGGTCCGAGAGGATGTGGTCGCGGAATATGAGCGAGATGTCGCGCCCTCCGGCGTTTATCGAGTAGGGCCTGTAGAGGAAGGAGTCGTAGCAGTTGCCCGAGTGGTCACGCCGGAGCGGCCTCTTTAGCGTGTTGGTGAGTATCTCCTCGTCGGTTGCGAGCCAGTCGATGCCCGCGTCCGCCACGAGGCCGAGCATGTCCATGGAGACCGAGCCCTCGGATGGCCACATGCCCCTGGGCGGGCGGCCGAAGGTCCTGGCGTGGAACTCCACGGCCTTCCTTATCTGCGCCGAGGCGTCCTCGGGGTGTGCGAACCTCTCCTTCGGAAGCTCCACCCGGGGCATCGCCTCCCGCGCCGAGTCGCTGTCGCAGAGGAGCGGGAGTATGGGGTGGTAGTAGGGGGAGGTTGTCACCTCGATTACGCCTCTCTGCTGGAGCTCGACGTGCTTCGGCACGATGCGGGAGACTATCTCCGTCTGTTTGGCCAGGAGGAGCTTTTTTTCCTCCTCGGTGAAGGACTTGCCCTTTGCCTCGAGGGTGGAGAGGAACTTGTCCAGCTTCCTGAGCTCGGGGTCTATCCAAGTCAGGTTGAAGAGGACCTGCAGGTCGAGAAAGTCCTGGACGGTCAGGTACCTGAGCACGACCCGGGCCTCCTCGGGGGAGTCCGGGGCGCCGCGCTTCTTGAGGAGCTTCGCATACCGGGGCAGCGGCCTTATCATGTGCTCCCAGTTCGCCTGGAAGAAGTGCTGGAGGATGAAGACCTTGTCTTCGTCGGTAAGGTCCTCGGCGGGTATGGCCGAGATGGCCCTGTACCTGTCCACCGCCGCGCCCGAGGCGTATTCGCCTATCTGCTCGACGAGGCAGGGCACGTAGTTGAAGGTCTGGTGGATGTCTGGGAACTCGTCGAGTATGGCGGCCATGTCGTAGTAGTCCTTGGTGCCGTGGTAGAGCACCCAGGGCATGGTGTACTCGCCGGTGAAGGGGTCCTTGTACATGGGCTGGTGCATGTGCCAGACAAAGGCTATGTTGAGTCTGTTGTCCATCGTTACCCCTGGCCGTTTAATTCGGCTCGAAGACCTCCACGGCGCTCTCGTCGAGCAGAAGGGCCACCCTTCGGTCAGAGACAGAGGCGCCGGATGAGACCGTGGAGGAGAGTTTCCCGGTCCAGACCGTCTCGCCCGTGGAGATGTCGAGGGCCTGGATGTACCCCCTGGTCCTTTTGAGGAACTTTATCCTCAGCAGAGGCTTGGTGTGGTTCGCCAGCACGATGACGAGGTCGCCGGCGGCGAGCACCGACTCGACGGGGGAGCGGGTCAGCACGCTCTTCCAGCGTATGAGGCCGGATACCCTGTCGACGGCCACCACCCTGTCCTCACCCGCGATTATAAGGGTCCTGTCCGGGCCCGCCACGAGGTCGGTGGCCTCTATGATGTTGTAGACGCCCCTGGTCTCTCCCGTGGCCGCGTCAAAGGCGCGTATGGAGCCGCCGCTGTCGATGACGTAGACCCTGTCGCCGGTGGCGAGCGGGGTCCTTCTCGCCCTCGGGGCCCCGGAGAGCCCGCCGTCGGTCTTCTTCGACCATATCTCCCTGCCCTTTTCGGCGTCGAGACAGGTAATGGTGCCGTCGCTGAAGAGATGGAAGAGGCGGCCGCCGGAGAGTGCCGGTGAAGAGTGGAGCCTCGGGGAGACGGTTGAGTAGGCCGGCCTGGCGTAGGTCCAGACCGCCTCGCCCGTTTCGAGGTCCAGGGCGTGGAGCCTGTCGTCGGCGCTCGAAAAGTACAGGCGCCCCGAGGCGACGGCCGGGCTGGAGAGTATCTCCGACCTCGCCGAATAGCTCCAGAGGGGCCTGGCGGTCTCCCTGTCGATGCACCTCATTACGCCTCCGGTGGTCCCGAAACAGACGGCGCGGCCGGCGACCGTTGCGGCTGCCTCCACCGGCGAGCCGGCCTTGAAGGTCCAGAGGCGCTTGCCGCTATGGAGGTCGAAGGCGTAGAACCTGCCCGTGGCGGAACCCGCGTAGACCACGCCGCCCGAGATTACCGGGCTCGCGAGCTCCTTGGGCGGAAAGAGGTCGTAGAGGTCGAAACCGCCTATCCGGGCCACCCAGGCGGACCTGAGAGGCAGCGACGGGCCCCGCCCCGTGCGGTTCGTTCTCGCCGCGTCGTGGAGGTACGTCTCCCAGGGAAGCGGGCCTCCCACCGTGGAGGGGCCTGCCGCGGCGCACCCCCCGATAACGAAGGCGGCAAGGAGAGCGAGCAGGCTAAGCGAGGGCCTTTTTGACGATGGTCTCAGCATTCTTTTGCATCTTCCTGAAGTCTGTTTTCGTGAGTCCGGCCCCGAGGACCACGGAGGCGGCGAAGCCTTCGGTCGCGAGGTCGCCGGGCGAGTGGGCGTCGGTGTTGAAGACGAGCCTTATGCCGTGCCTCCCGGCCGTCGCGGCCACATGGCCGTTTCCGAGGCAGTGGCCCTTGCGGGCGGAGATCTCGAGATGGACGCCGCCGGATGCCGCCAGGCGCGCCTCGCGATCCCCTATGAGTCCCGGGTGGGCGAGTATGTCCACGCCGGCCCTTATGTACGCACCGTTGGTCCCGGGGGCCACGGGTTCGACGATGGTCTCACCGTGGCCGACGACTATGCCGGCGCCGAGGGCCCTCGCCTCGCGCACCAGGGCCGGTATGCGCGCGGGCGGTATGTGGGTCAGCTCGACCCCGGGGACGACCTTTAAGTCCCCGCGCCTGTTCAGCTCCACGGCGACCCTTGAAATCCGGGTCAGGAGCTCCTCGATGTTCGACTCATCGGCGTGGTCCGTTATGGCGAGCGCCCTGTAGCCGATGACGCGCGCCCTTCTGGCAAGCTCCGTGGGGAGCAGCTCGCCGTCGCTGTGGAGCGTGTGCGTGTGAAGGTCTATCATGGCTTCGACCCCTTCCCTGTTTCGGTTTACGCCGTCGCGCGGCCCTCCTTGAGGAGCCTCGCGAATATAGAGTAAAGGGCCTCAGAGACCCCCTCACCCTCCGCCTTACCGGCACCCGCCGGGCGGGAGTGGAATACCTCTTCGTTCGACCTGATATTCAGGGCCTTCCTGAATGCGGCCTCTTCCTTGTCTCCGGGCCCGGCCCCCATGTAAACGTGCGCCACCGGGGACCCCGTCTGGAGGGCAATCTCCCTTTTGGCCTCGGCGAGCCTGGCGAGCTCGCCCGTGCCCTCTTTGTCCCAGAGGAGCACCAGCCCGGCGAGCCTGGTGGAGAAGGCGTTCCATATGGGCCCCATGCCGACAGGCGTGGGCACGGCGAAGACCACCAGGTCCATGCCCCCGTAGAGCGTGAGCTCGGCTATCTCTCCCACGAGGGCTGCCGTGGCGGCCTGAGCGCGGCCGGGGGCGGGCCGGGGGGCGACCTTAAAACCCTTTATCATGGCGCATGAGTCCATGAACGAGGCTACGAGAGGCCCCGAGGTGGCAAGGACCATTATCCTCGCGAAGTTCGCCTCGGGCGAATCCGCAAAGCGTGAGATGATCTTCTCCCTTAGGCCTATGGCCTGGTCCCTGGTGAGGAGTTCGCCTGCCCCGGCCGCCCTGGCGCGTCCGGGTTTTGCCGGCGCCACGAGCCCCTTGCTTATGAGCGTTGCCAGGGCCTGGTAGGCCTCGTAGTCGGTGCGCCTGGAGCCTGCGACCACATCGGCAACCGTGGCGCGTCCGCCCACGAGCGCAAAGGCCTCACGGGCCGCGGGCGGCAGGTCCCTCGGGAGCCTTGAAGCCGGGACCTGCGGCTCCACGATCGTCTCGGGCGCCGGCAGGGAGGACTTTTTCTTCTTGAACTCGTCGAGCTGGCGCAGCCCCTCCATTATGGCGCCCTCGGCGCCGGTCCGTATCTTCCTGGTGACGGATACCCCCTTCGGTATGAACTCGAACCTGCCTTCCGTCCATCCGAGGAGCCTGTAAAGGGCCTTGTACCCTTCGGCGCCTTCCACCGTAGCGTTGTAGGGGTTGCCGCCCTTGAGGTAGACGACCCCGCGGGCCGGGCCGGAGTCGATTATGAGCTCGCCCTGCTTCCTGTTGAGCTGGAGGAACTGGAGTATGTCCGCCACCGAGATGTTGGAGAGCTTTCCCTCCATCTCCCTAACCTCATCGCCCCGCGCCTGCCGGGCGGTGATGGTCCGGACGACCCTGTCGAGCAGCTCGGCGACGTTCAGGGGCCTTACGAGGAAGGCGTCCACGCCCGTTCTGAAGTTCTTTATATCGGCGACTGCGTCGGAGATGAAGAGAAAGGGCGTGCCCGAGGTATGCGGGTTGTTCCTGAGTATCTGGAATATCATCTCCCCCCCGATGACCGGCAGGTCCGGGTCGACCATGACGAGCGCCGGAGGCAGGCCTATGGCCGCCTCGAGGGCCAGAGCGCCGTCCGGGGCGACCGCGACGTCGAAGCCGGTGCGGGAGAGGTGCCCGGAGAGCTTTTCGGCCTCATTGGTGTCCTTGAGGGCTATGAGGATACGGTCCTTGTCGATCGACATATCTATCCGAGCTGCTCCTGGAGCTGGTACTCCTCCTGGAGCTTTGTTATGAGGCCCTCGACGAGGTAATCGTCGGCGCTGTGAAAGCAGGAGTAGGTCTCGCCCCAGAGCTCCCTGCCCATGAAGGCGTAGGCGGCCTCCGAGCCGAGGTGGAAGGCGAAGAAGAGGTCGTCGAGCCTCGGGTCGTCGAGGGGGACCGTGGAGGCGTCCTTTACCCAGTCGAGCCTCTCCCGGCCCGAGCCGACGACGAAGACCTTCGTCTTCGTCCTTGCCGCAGACTCGAGGAGCCTCGCCATCGGCCCGGTGGGTGCGCCGGGCCTCGGGCAGAGGTAGAGTATCCCCTTTTTATGGGGGGCCCGTGTAATCTCGCGGACCACCTGCTCGGAGACCCTGTCGAGGAAGGCCGGGGGGAGCTTTACCGCGCCGCCGGTGTCGAAGGAGCTGTTCTTCGGCCCCCCGGAGTCGCTCGCGAAGAGCGCGGCCAGGACCTCCCAGAAGAGCCTGGAGTCGAGGTCGAGGGTCGTCCTGAGCGAGTCCCGAAGCTCGAAGGCGCGCTCCTCGGCGACGCCGAGGAGCTCTTCAAAGGCGTGCCCGTCCCTCAGGTACGTGGCTTGAGAGAAGGCCGCCTCGATGTCCCGATGCACGGCCGGGAGCTGCCCGACGGCCTTGCGGAGCTTTTTTATGGTGGCCAGCGCCCCGAAGTAGTCCGTCTCAGGGAGGATGGCCGCTACGGAGCCCTCTTCGGTCAGGCCCACGACGTCACAGCTTCTGAGTGACTCGGTCACGACCGAGGAGACCTCGGTTATCAACTCGCCCCTGGCGGGGCCGCCGGCCCGCTTTTTGCGCGTCTTCCCCCCTTTGCCCCCGCCCCTTTTCGCCCTGTCGGCGGTCTCGATAGTTACGAGGACCACGGAGAACCCGGTATCGTACCTTGCGGCGCGAAGCGACTCGATCCTGCCGTATTCGTTAAGGAAGAAGCTGTCGTGGACCTTGCCCGCAAAGAGCTCTCCGGCCTGGGCCGGGTTCTGGTTCCTGATCAAGAGTCACGCTCCGCTGGATTAAAGGGCTCCATGCCCCCGGGGCCTCCCGGAGGCCCCGGAGCGGGAGTCAGGTGGACGCGTCCCGGTAGCTACATCTTGTACTTGCCGAAGTCTTCTGGCGAGAGCTCCTCGAGCATTTCAAGGATGTCCTTTGAGCCCGCGCCCTTATCCTGGGAGAGCTCGATGCTCCTTGACTTGTCGAGGACCTTGGAGTCGACGAATATGGGAGACTTCATGCGAAGCGCAATGGCTATGGCGTCGCTGGGCCGCGCATCGAGCACAAGGGGCCCGTTCAGGGAGTCGAGGTGTATGGTGGCGTAGTATACGTTGTCCTTGAGGTCGTTGACCTCGATCTTGTTGACCCTGGTATCGGTCTCCGTAAGGAGAGAACTCAGGAGGTCATGGGTCATGGGCCTGCTGAAGCGGACGTTTTCGAGCTCGGTCGCTATGGCGCTCGCCTCGAGGACGCCTATCCAGACGGGCAGGGCGTTTTTTTCCTCGAAGTCCTTGAGTATGACGATGGGGGCGTTGGTAAAGGGGTCGACTGTTACGCCGAAGACCTTCATCTCTAAGAGCATAATAGACTCCTTTCCGTGTCAGCGCCCGGCAGGCGTCCCCTCAATGAGTTTGCGAAGGCGTCGGTTACGACCACATCCGCCGCGCTCCCGGCGAGGCTCGGTGCCCCGGGGAAGTTGACTATCCTGTTGCACGTGGTCCTTCCGGTAAGCTCGGCAGGGTTTTGCTTGCTGGGGCCCTCAACGAGGACTTCACGGGTGGTGCCCACGAGCAGGAGGTTCTTGGCCATGGTAATCTCCCTCTGGGTATCCTGAAGCGTCCTGAGCCTTCGGGCCTTGACCCCGGCGCCGACCCGGCCACCGAGGCGCGCGGCCCTTGTCCCGGGCCTCTCCGAATACTTAAATGAGAAGATGTTGTCGTATCTCACGGTCTTGATGAGGTCACAGGTGAGCTCGAAGTCTTCTTCGGTCTCTCCTGGGAAGCCCACGATTATGTCGGTCGTGAGCGCCATGTCCGGGTAGAGGGCCTTCAGCGCCTCCACCTTTTCCATGTAAGCGGCCCTGGTGTAGCCCCGGCCCATCGCATCGAGAACGCGGTCTGAGCCGGATTGGACCGGGAGATGGAGGTGCCTGGCGAGTTTCTTTTCCTCCCCGAAGAGGCCTATGAGCTCGGTGGACATGTCTCTCGGGTGCGAGGTCACGAAGCGTATCCGCTCCATGCCGTCCACGGCGGCGACCCTGCGGAGCAGCTCCGGGAAGCCTACACCCGTGCCCCTGCCGTAGGAGTTGACGTTCTGGCCGAGGAGCGTTACCTCCCGGACGCCGGCGGCGGCGAGCCTGGTGACCTCCGTGACTATCTCAAGGCTGCCGCGGCTAACCTCGCGGCCCCTGGTGTGGGGGACTATGCAGTAGGCGCAGAAGTTGTCGCACCCCCGCATGATGGAGACATTCGCCCTGACCCCGGCGGGGGCCTGCTCCGCAGCGTATTCGCCGGGCTCGATGGCGTCGTTGAATGCCGTGGCCGCGACCCTCTCCCCGCCCCCGGCGCCGGCCCCTGACCTCGACCGTTCTATACGCCGAAGCAATTCCGGGAGCCTGTGTATGTTGTGCGGGCCGAAGACGAGGTCGAGGTAGGGGACCCTCCGGAGGAGCCTTTCGCCCTCCTGCTGGGCCACGCACCCGCCCACTGCAAGTATGACCCCCGGGCTCCCCCCCCTCCCACCCCTCCCCCCACTGTTCCCAATGCCCCCACCGGCACCGCCGGCCCCCTTGAACCCCTTGAAACGGCCGAGCATGGAGTATACCTTCTGCTCCGCCTTGTCCCTGACCGAGCAGGTGTTGAGGATTATGAGATCGGCCTCGTCAGGGCTCGCCGCCGCCGAATAGTCGAGCGGGGCGAGAAAACCGAGTATCCTATCCGAGTCGTTGTCGTTCATCTGGCAGCCGAAAGTCTCGATAAATACGAGCTTTCCAGGCTTCGGCCGCGCTTCGGCGAGGGCGTTCATAATACTGCAATTTTACTGACAATAAGCCGCCATAGTCAAGACAATTCGGTGGGATGGACCCGGTGGGGTGGCGCGAGGCGGAACCCGCGCACGCCGGGGCCTGCCGGCGGGCGGGGTTACTTCATGTTCCTCACCACCTCCGCCGTGGAAGGCTTCACTATCCAGGGCGAGGCGGTGCGGAAACTCAGCTCTATCCTCTTGCCCTCCACCCCCGCCTTTTCACGGGTGGGGTAGAAGCCCACCCGCACGCGGTGCCATGTCTTTCCGTTCTTGACGAATTCGGTGGAGTAGGCGTTGTATCCATCCTCTCTGAGCCTTTTTTTCAGATGGGCGGCGGACCTTCCGTTGGAGAAGGAGGCTACGTTTACAGCCCATGGGTTTTTCTTTGCCCGCATTTTTTCGGCCTCGGTGAGCTTCAAGGCGACCTTTGCGGGCCCGGGCTCAGCCCCGGGACCGGAGACGGCCTCGGCCCTGGAGGGCGCTTCGGCCCTGGAGGGCGCCTCGGCCTTTGGGGGCGCCTCTGACGGGGCTTCGGTCTTGGAGACCGCTTCGGTCTTGGAGACCGCTTCGGCGGTCGGGCCGGCCTCTGAAGAGGCCGTCTCGGCCCTGGAGGGCGCTTCGGCCGCCCTGCCCGGGGCCTCGCCGGCCTCGGGGACCTTCTCGGTGGGGAGCTTCTCGGCCGGCAGCTCTATCTTTATGCGCTTGCTTACCACGCCGCGGTCATCAGAGCCCTTTCCGCACCCGCCGGCCACGACCAGCCCGGCGATAGCCGCGAAGGCGATAAAACCCCTGCCATGCCTGCATAGACCTTTTAGACTCAATTGATAACCTCCGGAATTTCGGCTGATGAGGTGTTGTATTTTACTATCCTCGGGGTCAGGAAGACCAGGAGCTCCTCGTTATTGCGGCTCCTGGAGTAGTGGCTGAAAAAGAACCCGAGCAGGGGGACCCTCGCCAGGAATGGGACCGCCCCGTCCTGGTCGTCGGTCTTGGTCTTGTACAGGCCGCCAATCACCACGGTGTCGCCGTCCTTTATCAGCACGCTCGTGGTGGCGCTCTTTTCCGTGACCCCCGGTATGCCGTCCACCTGGTGGGTGAAGTCCGGGTCGCTCTTGTTGGTGTCGATGGAAAGGAGTATGTAGCCGTCGGAGGTGACCTTGGGGGTCACGGTAAGGTCGATGCCCGTCTTTATCTCCTCTATGCCCGAGAGCGCCCCGGAGGTCGTGGTAATCGTCGGCGTGGCCTGCTCCGATGTCAGCACCGACTGTGAGAGCTTGACCCTGAAGGTGAGCCCGCTGTGGATGGTGGCGGGCTTGTTGTTGATCGTGGTTATCTTCGGCCTCGATACTATCCGGAGCTCCCCCTTGCTCTCGGCGGCCGAGAGCTCGAGGTCGAGCAGAAGCTTTCTGGACAGGCTCCCGAGGACTATGCCGAGGCCGCTCGTGGGCGTTGGCGAAGGGAGGTTTACGGCGAAGTTTCTGTTTCCCGGGGATTCCGGGAGGAGGTGGCTGCCCGTGAAGGTGTTGTTGGAGGTATAGGCCCCTCCCCACTGCACCCCGATCTGGCGGGAGAAGGTGGTGGTTGCCTCCACTATCCGGGCCTCTATATTCACCTGGTCCGTCCTTGTGTCCATCGCCTCCATCAGCCCCCTGGCCCTGGCGATGTTGCCGGGCAGGTCCCGGAGTATGACGGAGCTCGTGCGATCGTCCGGGTAGGCCTTGCCGTGCTCGCTCAACAGCCCCTCGACCTGGACGGCGGCCTGGCCCGGCTCGGCGTAGTTCAGATTGACTATCTCGGTGGATATATCATCGGAGAAGTCCACGTTCTTGCCGACCCAGAGGACGTTGTTCTGTATGGTGTAGGCGAGGCCGTTGGCCTTTATCACCATCTCGAGGGCGTC
>JBHHVK010000043.1:0-12956 GCA_046754205.1 Thermodesulfobacteriota bacterium | reverse complement strand
CGAAGGGTATCTCCCGGTAGGTCCACTCGAGCGTCTTCTCGGCGTGGTAGGCCGGAAGGACGACCAGCACCTTTTTCCCGTGAAGCATCTCTTCTTTTATAACCCCCTTAAAAAGCTATGAAAAGTATAGCATACCAGGAGGCTCTCTTCTACACCAAAAAGCCTGGGCCGACCTGGGCGGAGCGTCGCCCACGCCCCGGTTGACTTGCCGGTCCCTTTTCATGGATAATACCCGCCTGGGGGGTTTGGTCTAAGATGGATAGAGTGGCGAAAGATTACCCGGCCCGGGGCCCGGAAGCCGCGGGCCGGCTCCGGGCGGGCCTATTCGCCGCGGCCGCGGCCCTGCTGGCCTTCGCCGTCTACCTCCCCACGCTCGCGGGCGGTTTCGTCAACTGGGACGACCCGACCTACATCTACAAAAACGAGATGATCCGCTCCATGGACGGGGAGTTCTTCCGCTGGGCCTTCACGAGCGTCGTCTCCGGCAACTGGCACCCCCTGACCATGATCTCCCACGCCGTGGACTACGCCCTCTGGGGCCTGGCACCCTGGGGGCACCACCTTACGAGCATACTCCTTCACGCCGTAAATACCGCCCTTGTCTTCTTCCTCACCCTCCGGGTCGTCAATATGGCCCGGAGGACCGAAGGTGCGCGCGGCCGCGCGGCGAGGGGGCTCGCGGCCGCCTTCATCACCTCGGTGCTCTTCGCCGTCCACCCCCTGCACGTGGAGTCCGTGGCCTGGCTATCAGAGCGCAAGGACCTCCTCTCGGCGCTCTTCTACATCCTCGCGCTGCTCGCCTACCTCGGCTACGCGACGGGCAGAGGGCGCGTCTCCTACTGCCTCTCCCTCGTTTTTCTCACCCTCTCGCTTATGAGCAAGCCCATGGCCGTAAGCCTCCCTCTTGTGTTGCTCATACTCGACTGGTACCCCCTCGGCCGTCTCCGCTTCGACGGGGGCCGGGGGAGGACGCTCCGCGTTGCGGCGGAAAAGCTCCCCTTTTTCGCGCTCGCCGGCGTCTTCTCTCTCTTGACCCTGTGGGCACAGGGGCAGGCGGCGGCCGTAAGCAGCCTCGAGTCCGCTCCCCTCGCCTCGCGGCTCCTCGTGGCGTCCAGGGGTTATATCTTTTATCTCGTCAAGATGTTCGTCCCGGCCGGGCTCGCCCCCTATTACCCCTACCCCGGGGAGATAAGGTTCCTGAGCATGGAGCTGCTCGGGCCCGTCGTCATCTTCGCAGCCCTGACGGCCCTCGCCGCGGCCTCCATCAGAAAGAGACGGTGGTTCGCCGCGGCGTGGCTCACCTACCTCGTCACTCTCGCCCCTGTCGCGGGTATCGTCAAGATAGGCGCCATGGCGGCGGCGGACAGGTATTTTTATATCCCCGGCGTGGCCCCCCTCGTGCTCATCGGGGCAGGGGCAGGGGCCCTTGCGCACGCCCGGAAAAAGGGAATAATGGCGGCGGTGGTGGTCGCCGCAGCCGTCCTGTCCGTGCTCACCGTAAGGCAGATAGGCGTCTGGAAGGACTCGATAACGCTCTGGACCCATGAAATCTCGATCTACCCGGACAGCGTACCGCTCGCCTACGCCAACCGCGGCATAGCCTACGGCGGAGAGGGGAGGATAGCCCTTGCGCTCGCCGACTTCTCAAGGGCGGCCGAGATAAAGCCCGATTTTGCGAAGGCCTACTACAACCGCGCCAACGCCTACGACATCCTCGGCAGGAAGGAGGAGGCCATAGAGGACCTCTCCGCGGCCATAAGGGTGAAGCCCCGGTACCTCAAGGCCTACTACAGGCGCGGCGTCCTCTACGCCGGGCTCGGCAGATACCCGGAGGCGGCCCGGGACCTCGAGGCCGCCGTCGAGCTGGCCCCCGGCTTCAGGCCGGCGTTGCTGGCACTTGGAAGGGTCTACGCCGCAATGGGGGACCGCGCCGCAAGCGAGCTCTATTACGAGCGCGCAAGGGGGCTCGCCTCGCCAGGCCCGGGGGATTGACCGGTGCGGCCCGGGGGGGCCTGGGGGCGGGGGGGGCGGGGGGGGCGGGGGAGGCGGGGGTCGAGAGGGGTCAGAAGGCCACGGCGACCTGGGCGGTGACGAGGTCGCGGGTCGTCCTGTCGGCGCTGAACTCGCCGTGGAGGTACTCGACGGTCAGGGCCACGTTCCGGTAGAGCCCGTAACTGGCGGCCACGCCGTACTGGGCCTCGGGGAAGGTGAAAAAATCGCGGTTGCCCTCGAGCTTGGCCGCCACCTCGACCCTCCTGGTTACGTCAAAGGCGACCTCCACGTTGAAGGTCCTCGGCCTGTCGCCCCTGCCGTCGGAGTCGGCGTCGAGGACGCCCGCGCCGAAGCGGGCGGTGGCGGATACGTACTCGGCGTCGAGGGTCCACGGCCCGTAGGTTGCGGAGAGGTAGCCTCCGGCGCCGCCGACGGTCCCGGCCACCGTCGTTGTTGCCAGTACCACGTCGGTCATAACGTCGGAGTCTCCGATGTCGGATGTGTAGTAGCCCCCGAACTCGACCCCACGGACGGGGACCACGGTGACGCCTGCGAACCAGTCCTCGGCCGCGTCATCGCTCCCGGCCTCGTCGAGCCCGCCGTTGAAGACCCCGGCCGAGACGCTGAAGGGGCCCCCTGCGTAGGTGAACATAAGGGCCGACTCGTTCGTCTCGGCGAGCTCGAGGACCTGCGGGTCCGTGATGAAGTGCGAGTTGAAGACCCCGAAGGGGATGTAGAACTTGCCGCCCGTGATGGTCAGCCCCCGGAGCGGGGTTATCTCTACCGTCCCCTCGTCGAGGTCGATGGGGTCGGTTGTGTCCTCCTCCCAGAGAAAGAGGACGTGGGCCGCGACGCGCTCGTGTATGGCGGCGTCGAGCCCGAGCTCCACGGTTGCGAGCACCACGTCGGAGGAGTCCCCGTCCCGGTCGTTTGAGTCAACGCTCGCCTCCACCTCCACGAGCCCTCCGACGGCGATCCTCTCGGTTATCTTCCTCATGAGTCCGGTGCCCTTCTTCTCCTCGAGGGTGTGGTAGAGCTCGGACTGTCTCTTCTCAAGGGTCTCGACCTTTTCCCTGAGCCCCTTGACGTCATGCGCGGAATCGGCCAGGGCGCTCAGGGGGACGAGAACGACCGATGCCAGGACGAGCAGCAGCAGGCCCCGGACAAGACCCCTCCGGCGTGTCGATATCGTCTCCTCCGGCATTTTTTCCCCGCGAAAGTTTCGTTTCTGTTCTTGACGCCGCACTTCTCCGACGGGCAGGCGGAACCCGACCATCGATGTAGCCCCCGGCCTGTCGGCCTTGCATAAAAAAATCCCCGGACCTCAACAAGCGAAGGTCCGGCGATGCCGTTTTTCATCCTCGGCAGACACTGCTTCCCCCTCCTCCACGAAGGCGAAACGATTCCATGTCATCAAGGGCGGGTCGGCCGCGCTCCCGGGTTGGTCTGCTCACCGCGCCTTCCCGTCCATACGGACAGTGGCAACTCCAGCGGCTTTCGTCCCCGGTTGCAGCGGCGTGTCCTGGGCTGTCTTACACCGTACTTCCCTTTTGAGGCCCTTCCGGGCCGCCCGTGATTGTTTGTGGGGAGTATTTATAGGACAGCCGACATCGGCTGTCAAACCATTTTTATGTCCACGGCTGACCAGGGCAAAGAGAGCGGTAGCGAAGCTCGAAGAAGCCGGCCCTGCGCGCCCCTGCCCGCCAGCTCCCCGGTTAGGCGTACAGGCTCCGGCGACCCCTTATTTTTTTGCGTCTTTAATATTCAGCACCTTTACATCAAAGAAGAGGGACTTGCCTGCCAGTGGATGGTTGAAGTCCAGCACGACCGTTTGGTCCTTGATCTCAGCCACCCGCAGGTTGACGGTCCTGCCGGCGGCGTCCCTGGCCTGAAGCCGTGCGCCGACCTTCAATGCGTCTTTCGGAACCTGCTCCTTCTTGACTTCCTGAAAGGCGCTCTCGTTGATTACGCCGTAGCCGTCCTCCGGCTTGACGGTGACCTTCTTGCTCTCCCCGACCTTCATCCCCTCCATGGCGCTTTCCAGCCCGGGGATAATCTGATGGGCCCCTTGAGTGAAGGTTAAAGGTTCAGAGCCCGCGTTGGTATCAACCACTTCCCCGTCTTTCAGCCTGAGGGTGTACTCTATGGAAACCTCCTTGCCCTCTGTAACGGTCAACCCCTTTTCCCCTTTTTGTGACTCGGCCAGGGCTGCCGCCGAGCTGAAGATGGCAAAGAGCGTCACGCCGCAGGCTGCCCATCGCTTGATCCCGTGGAGTTTCATCGGACTAATCCTCCCTGTAAAAAGATAGTGGTTTGTACAAAAAGTGATTGAAATAGGCTGGAGAGAAGATTTTGAGCGGTTAACGGGAAGACCTCTGCTCAGACCAGACTATTTGTGGAAATGTGAGAAGCAATTTATTTGATTCCGTCGTGATATGCAAGGATAAAATGGTTCACGGTCATTCCAGAGGCTGAAGGGGGATTGGATTGAATCGGGGCCTGGGCCTCTCTTCTCCTTATCAGACGGAAGGCGGCGGGTTGCATGGCGCTGACCTCAGCCCATCTCCTCCTCGATGAGCCTTACGGCCCTTCCGGACTCGAAGAGGACCTTGCCGGCGGCGCCCCCGCCGGTCAGAACCACGAGGCAGAGACCCTCCTTTACGGTGGAGATGACCACCGACGCCCCGGTCGTTGATATCAGGGTGCCCTTCACCGGGCCAGCACCGGGGAGCGCCCTTGAGGACGCCTCCCTTATCCTCTCGATCACTATGGCGTGGTGGGCGCCGACAAGGGGCATGTCGAGCCCTTCGGAGCCCGCCGGAGGGGCGGGGGGGGGCTGGGGGTGTGAAGCCACGACCTCGCCGTCCCGGTCCACGAGCACCGCACCGGAGGCGCCGGAGCGCTCTGTAAGCCGGCGGAGTATGGCGCTAAATGGCATCGCTTAGAGGCTGAGGGTGACTATCCTGGAGACACCCGGTTCCTCCATCGTCACGCCGTAGAGGGTGTCGGCTATCTCCATGGTGTTCTTGTTGTGGGTGATGAGCAGGAACTGGCTCAACTCGCTCATCTCGCGGACGAAGGCGTTGAACCTGTTGATGTTCGCGTCGTCGAGAGGGGCGTCCACCTCGTCGAGGAGGCAGAAGGGGGAGGGTTTGGTTAGGAAGATGGCGAAAACGAGCGACGTGGCCGTCAGCGCCTTCTCGCCTCCGGAGAGCAGCCCGATGTTCTGGAGGCGCTTTCCGGGGGGCTGGACCACGATCTCTATGCCCGCGTCGAGTATGTCCACGCCCTCGGTGAGACGAAGCTCGGCCTTGCCGCCCTTGAAGAACTTGGGGAAGCTCTCCTTGAACTTGGCGTTTATCTCGTCGAAGGACCTTCTGAACCTCTCGCGGGTGGTGCGGTTTATGCGGTAGATGGCCTTCATGAGGCTTTCCACCGAACTTTCGAGGTCCGCCTGCTGCTCGATGAGGAAGGTGTGCCTCGTCTCGAGCTCCTCGAACTCGTCGAGGGCCGAGAGGTTGACGTTGCCGAGCGCGGCGATCCTCTCCCTGAGAGAGCCCCTCGTAGCCTCGAGGGCCTCGGCGTCGTGTCCCGCCGCGGCCCCGGCGGGGGGCGCGGGGGCGTGCCCGGAGAGCTCGAGGTTGTACTTTTCCCGGGCCCTCTCCTTGATGTTGGCGATCTTCATGTCGAGCTCCCTCGCCTCGATAGTGAGCTCGCCCTTAAGCTCCAGGAGGTCCTGAGACCTGGACTTCACCTCCCTGAGCTCTCCTTCCAGCGCCTTTATCCTGCCGTCGAGGGCCTCTAAGGCCTCGCCGGCCGCCACCTCCTCATGCCTTACGGTCTCGATCCGCGCCAACAGCTCCTCGATGACCCCCTTGATGGACCGAAGCTCCGCCTCCTTTGCGGCGGCTTCCTCCTTCGCCAGGGCTATCTCCGCGGCCCGTGCCTCTGTCCGCCTCTGAAGCTCTTCGGCGGCCGAGGTCCTCCCTTCGAGCTCCTTTTCCACGGCCCCGTAGCGCTCGCGGGACTGGGCACTCGCCACCTTGAGCTCCGTTACCTCGCCCGCGAGCGTCTCCCTGGCCGCGGCAAGCCGGGCTATCTCCCCGGCCTGGTCCGAGGTCTTCTCCTCCATCGCCCGGAGTGATTCTTCGAGCTCCTCCCTCTGGCGCGAAAGCTCGGCCCTGCGTGCGGACGTCTCCGCAAGCCCCCGGGCCGCCTCGCCTATCTCGCCGGTGAGCGAGGCGAGCCTGGCGGTGAGCCTCGCGGCCTCCTCGGCGCGCCTCCTGTGCTCGCTCTCGGCGCCGAGGGCCTCGAGCTCCGCCTCATGGAGCCTCTCTCTTTTCTCTTCGAGGCCCCTGGTCGCCTCCGCCAGGCTCGCCTCGGTCCTGTCGAGGGCGGCCTTCAGCTCGGCGACGTCGCTTTCGAGCCTTGCAATCTCGGCCCCGATGGCCTTGCGCTCGGCCCTCTTCTCGAGTATCCCCATGTCCCCGCCGGCCCCGCCCCCGCCGGTGATTATCCCCTGCGGGTCTATGATGTCGCCGTCCCTCGTGACCAGGGTCCTGTATATGCCGTTCGCCTTCCATATCTCCATGGCCGCAGGCAGGTCTTCAACGAAAAGGGCGTCACCGATGAGGTTTTGTATTATGGCCTCGTAGCCCTCCTTGACGTTGACCTCTCCGGCGAGCTCCATCGTCCCGGCCGGCATGTAGGAGGAGGACTGGACGGGCACCGGGGTGGGCGCGGGCTTCAGGTTCTTCATCGGCACGAAGCTTCCCCTGCCGGCGCCCTCCCTCTTGAGGTACTCGATGGCCTCTATCCCCTCGGCCTGGCTCTCCACCACGACGAACTGGAGCCTGGCGCCCAGGACCGCCTCGACGGCGCGCTCGTAACCGGGGTTGGCGGTGAAGCAGTCGGCGAGTATGCCGTGTACGCCCCTTTTGTTCTCCCTCCGCATTATGGAGCGCGCCCCGCCCCGGAGGTTCTCGAAGTTTCTTTCCATCTCTTCGAGGGCCGCGAGCCGCGAGGAGGCCCTGGCCAGCTCGTCCCGCGAGCGCGTGTGCCTCTCGTCGAGGATATCCCTTTCGGCCTCGAGGGCCGCGAGCCTCACGGCCTCCGTCTCTATCTGGCCCGCGAGAAGGTCTTTTCGGCCGACGGCCTCCCTGAGCCGGTCCTCGAGCTCGGCCGCCGGGGTCTCGTTCTCCCTTAGGGCCGCGAGCACCGCTTCCCGTTCGCTTGCGGCCCTCGCCTCCTTCTCGCGGAGGCTCTCCGCTTCCTTTATGAGGGCGCCGATGGCGTGGGTTATGTCCGCGAGCCTTGTGCCGAGCCGGAGCGCCTCGGTCCTGTCGGCCCTGTTGGCGTCCTCGCGGCTTCCGAGCTCCCCGACAAGCTCCGCAAGGCGCGCCGACGCCTCTTCGCACCCGGCGGCCTCCGCCTCCATGCCCGCCGCCAGGGAGGCCTTCGCCGCCCTGAGGCGCTCGATCTCTCCGGCCTCGCGCTCCATGCGCTCGGCGAGCTCGACGGTCTCGGCGGCGAGCCTCTCCTCGTTCCTCTTGAGCTCCTCGAGGCGCATCTCCACGAGCGCGCCGGAGCGCTCCTCGGCCTGGATCCGCTTTTCCAGCTCGTATACCCGCTCGCGGACGCCCTTGAACTCGCTCTCGGCCGAGAGGTACTCGGCCCTGAGCTCCTCGGCGCGGCCCTCCTTCGTGGCCAAAGCGGCCCCGAGGGCCATCTCCTCGTCGCCGATGCCCCTGAGCCTGCCGGATATCTCCTCGAGGAGGCCGGTGAGGCGCCCGAGCTCGAGGGAGTAGAGGGTAAGCTCCACTTCCTTGAGCTCGTCGGCCATCTCCCGGTACCTCTCGGCCTTCCGGGCCTGGCGCTTCAGCGAGCCCAACTGGCGCTTCACCTCGCCTATGATGTCGCCCACCCTGGTGAGGTTATCCCTGGTGGACTCGAGCCTTCTGAGGGCGGCCTGCTTCTTGTTCTTGAACTTGTTTATCCCGGCCGCCTCCTCGAATATGGCGCGCCGCTCCTCGGGCTTGGCGCCTACGAGCCAGCCCACCTGCCCCTGTTCGACTATGGAGTAGGCCCTTGTACCAATTCCCGTGTCCGCGAAGAGGTCCTGCACGTCCCGGAGCCTGCTCTGCACCCTGTTGATGTAGTACTCGCTCTCGCCCGACCGGTAGAGGCGCCGGGCCACCTCTATCTCCGTGAACCCGGCGTAGTGGGCAGGGGCCGCGCCGCTCTCGTTGGAGAAGGTGAGGACCACCTCGGCCATGCCCAGGGGCCTGCGGGCCTCGGAGCCGTTGAAGATGACGTCCTCCATGGTCTTGCCCCTGAGGTGCCTGGGGTTCTGCTCGCCTATGACCCAGCGGATGGCGTCCACGATGTTGGACTTGCCGCAGCCGTTGGGGCCTATGATGGCGGAGGCGCCCCTGGAGAAATCGAGGGTGGTCTTGTCCACGAAGGACTTGAAGCCGTGTATGGTGAGTTTCTTGATTTTCATCAGGAATTCCCCGGTTTAATACCGCAATGCTAACAGAGAAGAAAACCTTTGTAAAGGAAAAAAAACACTACGGGCGGTAGACAAAAAATGAGCAAATACAATATATTGCGCTTTAATCCCGCATGGCCCTGGCCTTGTCCGAAAGGGTCCGCCGGGCGGCGGGCCACAGGTCCCGGCCGGGGCCCAGGGTATGGTTCTGCCGTGGGGTAAGGCGGTGCGAAAAGGCCGGGGGGGCCAGGGGGTTACTTCTCTTTCGTCGGGCCCTTTGTGGCCGCCCTGCGGGCCGGCCTTTTCTTCTTCGGCTTTGCTGGCCAGGTTACGGCCGCCTGGGCCGCGGCGAGCCTCGCTATGGGGACCCTGAAGGGCGAGCAGGATACGTAGTCGAAGCCGTTGCGGTGGCAGAAGGCGACGCTTTCCGGGTCCCCGCCGTGCTCCCCGCAGATGCCCACCTTGAGGTCGGGCTTTGTGGCGCGCGCCTTGTCGATGGCCATCCGTATGAGGAGCCCGACGCCGTCCTGGTCGAGGGACTGGAATGGGTCGTCGTTGAAGACGGCGACCTGCTTCTCGTCCACGTATGCGGGGAGGAACCTTCCCGCGTCGTCGCGGCTCATACCGAGGGTCATCTGCGTCAAGTCGTTCGTGCCGAAGCTGAAGAACTCGGCCGTCTCGGCGATCCTGTCGGCCAGGAGCGCGGCCCTCGGCACCTCTATCATTGTGCCTATGAGGTAGTTGACCTTGACGCCGTACTTCTCCATCGCCGAGTCGGCCACGTCGCGGGCGCGGTCCGCAAGCATCTTGAGCTCCTTGGGGTCCATGATGAGCGGGAGCATTATCTCGGGGTAGACGCGGATCTTTCTGGACTTGCAGATGCAGGCGGCCTCCATGATGGCGCGGACCTGCATCTCGAGTATCTCGGGGTAGGTCACGCAGAGGCGGCACCCGCGGTGGCCGAGCATGGGGTTGGCCTCGTGGAGGCGCTCTATCCTCCTCGCCACCCTGTTGAAGGGGAGGTTCAGCTTGTTGGCGAGCACCTTCTGGTCCTTCTCCGCGTGGGGGACGAACTCGTGGAGCGGAGGGTCGAGGAGCCTTATCGTTACGGGCTTGCCCTCCATGGCCCTCAGGATGCCGATGAAGTCCTGCTTCTGGAAGGGGAGGAGCAGGTCGAGGGCCTTGCGCCTCGACCCCTCGCTCTCGGCGAGTATCATCCTCTGGATGGCGAGCCTGCGCTCGTCGGTGTCGAAGAACATGTGCTCCGTCCTGCAGAGCCCTATGCCCTCGGCACCCAGCCTGATGGCGTTCTCCGCGTCGTAGGGCGTGTCGACGTTGGTCCTGACCTTCAGCGTCCTCAGCTTGTCGGCCCACCTCATCATCGTGTCGTATGACTTCGGCAGCTCGGGCTTTATGAGATCGAGCTCGGCCTTGTAGACCTCGCCGGTGGAGCCGTTGAGCGTCATGGGGTCTCCCTCCCTCAAGACCGTGTCGCCGACGGAGACGGTTTTGCCCTCATGGTCGACGTTCAGGTCCTCGCACCCCACCACGCAGCACTTGCCCCATCCGCGGGCGACGACCGCGGCGTGCGAGGTCTTTCCGCCCGTGGCGGTGAGGATGCCCCGGGAGGCGTGCATGCCTCCCACGTCCTCGGGGCTCGTCTCCTGGCGGACGAGTATTACGTTTTCGCCCCTCGCGGCCCAGTTCTCGGCGTCCGCGGCGGTGAAGACGACCCTTCCGGTGCACGCCCCCGGCACCGCTGCTATCCCCCTGGCGAAGAGCTCGTGGGAGAGGACGTCCTGAGGGGTCCCGGGGTCTATGACCGGGTAGAAGAGCCCCTCTATGTCGTTTTCCGTTACCCTCATGACGGCCTCTTCCGAGGTGATGAGCCGCTCCTTGACCATGTCCACCGCTATCTCGAAGGCGGCCTGCGGACTCCGCTTGCCGGTCCTGGTCTGGAGGATGTAGAGCTTTCCCTCCTCGATGGTGAACTCTATGTCCTGCATGTCCTTGTAGTGCCTCTCCAGCTTGGCCCGTACCTTGTAGAGCTGCCTGTTGATCGCCGGGTTGATGCGGGCGAGGTCGGAGAGGTGGATGGGGGTGCGGATGCCCGCCACCACGTCCTCGCCCTGAGCGTTCATGAGGATGTCGCCGTAGAAGACGTTCTCCCCGGTGGAGGGGTCGCGGGTGAAGCAAACGCCCGTGCCGGAGTCATCGCCCATGTTGCCGAAGACCATCTGCACCACGCTCACTCCCGTGCCGAGAAGGCCGGTTATCTTCTCGACCCTCCTGTAGGTAATGGCCTTCTCGGCCATCCACGAGCCGAGGACCGCGTCCACGGCGCCCCAGAGCTGGTCCATGGGGTCCTGGGGGAACTCCCGCCCGGTCTCGTCCTTGTAGACTATCTTGAAACGCCTTATGAGCTCCTCGAGCTCCTCCTCGTTGACGTCGGTGTCGAGCACGGCCACCTTGCGCACGCCGAGCCTTACGCGGGTGAACCTGTTCTTTATGTCGTCTAACTCGCCGTCGAACTTCTTTCTCTCCAGCCCCATGGCGGTGGTGCCGTACATGAGTATGAACCGCCTGTAGGCGTCGAGGGCGAACCTCCTGTTGTTGGTCTTCTTGGCCAGGCCCTCCACGGAGGCGTCGTTGAGCCCGAGGTTCAGGATGGTCTCCATCATCCCGGGCATGCTCTTGGCCGCCCCGGACCTGACGGACACCAGGAGCGGGTCATCCGCGTCGCCGAGCTTCTTGCCCACGAGCCTTTCGAGCTTCTTGAGGTTTCTGGCCACCTCGGCCTCGAACCCCCTGGGGCGCTTCCTTCCGTTCTTGTAGTAGTAATCGCAGACCTCGGTGGTGATGGTGAATCCAGCGGGCACGGGCAGCCCGATGTTGGTCATCTCGGCGAGCCCGGCGCCCTTGCCGCCGAGGAGCTCCTTCATGTCCCCTCTGCCTTCGGCCTTGCCTCCGCCGAAGAAGTAAACGTATTTTTTATTTGCCATTGTCTTCCTCCAGCAAATAAGGGTGAGTGGAATATTAGGGTTATGGAAAGAACGTCTCGACGGCACTCGTGCCGTCGAGAATGAAAAAGGGGGCTTCAGGTTGGGGCGGGTGCGCGGCAAACCGCCCATCCGCCCATCCGCCCATCCGACGCCTGAAGGGCGCCCCTGACCTGAGATCGGAAGGCACTCAGGTTAACAGAAAAGGGGGGCGTTGTCCACCTATGAGATGACGAAATTCGGCCGCGAACGCCTTTTTTTGCGCTTTCCTCCCGAGGTCCTCCCAGCCCCCCGGCGCCCTCCGCGCGCGCACGCGGGTCAGGCGCGGAGGGCGCCGGGGGGCCTTTATCTCCTTGACACCCCGGCAAAAGCTTAATATTATAGTGTACTTCGAGCATGGAGCGGGTCCACCCCGAAAACGCACCATTTACGGATGGTTGCGGGCTGCGGGAGAGAAAGAAGGGGAGCATGGCACAGGAATACAAGCCCGTATACATAGAAGACGAGATGCAGAAGTCCTACATCGACTACGCCATGTCGGTCATCATCGGCAGGGCGCTGCCCGATGTGCGCGACGGGTTAAAACCGGTCCACCGCAGGATCCTCTTCGCCATGCACGAGATGGGCGTGGAGTGGAACAGGCCTTACAAGAAGAGCGCCCGCGTTGTCGGTGACGTCATAGGTAAGTACCACCCCCACGGCGACATGGCCGTCTACGACGCCATAACGAGGATGGTCCAGGACTTCTCGCTCCGCTACCCGCTCGTCGACGGACAGGGCAACTTCGGCTCCATAGACGGCGACTCGCCGGCGGCCATGCGTTACACCGAGGTGCGCATGTCGCGCATCGCCGGGGAGCTCCTCGGCGACATCGGCAAGGAGACGGTCGACTTCCAGCCCAACTACGACGAGTCGCTCTCCGAGCCGCTGGTCATGCCAGCCTCGGTGCCCAACCTCCTGGTGAACGGCTCTTCCGGGATAGCCGTGGGCATGGCCACCAACATGCCCCCCCACAACCTCACCGAGATAATAGACGCCCTCATACGCGTCATAGACGACCCCGGGGTTTCGACTGCGGAGCTCATGAAGATAGTCCCTGGGCCGGATTTTCCCACCGGGGGCTACATCTACGGCTCAAGGGGCATCAAGGAGGCCTACGAGACGGGCAGGGGCGTCATACAGCTCAGGGCGAGGGTCTCGATGGAGACGAACCCGAGGACCAAGCGCGAGGCCATCGTAATAACCGAGATCCCCTACATGGTCAACAAGTCCCGCCTCATCGAGAACATAGCCTCGCTGGTGCGCGACAAGAAGCTCGAGGGGATAAGCGACATCCGGGACGAGTCGGACCGGGAGGGCATGAGGGTGGTCATAGACCTCAAGAGGGACGAGGTCGCCGAGGTCATACTCAACAAGCTCTACCTCCACACCCAGATGAAGACCTCCTTCGGCATCATAAACCTCTCCATCGTGGG
>JBHHVK010000042.1:0-13052 GCA_046754205.1 Thermodesulfobacteriota bacterium | reverse complement strand
TGAGGTGAACCAGTATCGTCTTCTTCTCCGCGGCCCGTCCTGGCTCGGGGGAGAGTATCAGAAAGGCGAAGACCAGGGCAAGGGCCGCGGCGATAACGCGTCTATTCTGCTTCATAAGGACCTCCTGACTTTTGTGAAATAAAGGGGAGCATCACCAGGGAAGGGAGTGCGAGCTCATCCAAATTCCTATACCCCTTGAGACCGATAGGCATCTCCGTGTGGGGCAGCGTGGGCCGGGCGCGGTGCGTTCCGCTGAGATAGTCCCACCAGGGGAGAAAAAAAACCATAGTTCGAGTTGGTCTCCACGGGTCTGGTGGAATGGTGAACGCGATGAAAGTCCGGCGTGATGATGAGCCCCCTCAGGACCCGGTCGACCCGGCCCGGAATGTTGAGGTTGGAGTGGTTGAACTGCGCGGAGCCGTTAAGGATTATCTCAAAGACCAGGACGGCGGCCGGCGGGGCCCCCGACACCATGACGAGCGCGACCTTGATTACCAGGTAGACGATAATCTCGACCGGATGAAAACGGGCGGCGGTGGTTACGTCGAAGTCAAGGTCGGTATGGTGGACCAGATGGAACCGCCAGAATATCGGCAGGGCGTGGGACAGGACGTGCTGCACATAGATCATGAAATCCAGGAAGAGGATGGCCGCGGAAAACTCCAGCCAGTAGGGAAGCTCGATGTAATTTAAAAGGCCCGACCCATTTTCCCGTACGGATACCGCGGTCCGGATGAGAACGGCCCCGAAGAGGACCCTTACGAGGACGATATTAAGGCCGGTCAATGAAAGGTTGGTCAACCACCGCCGTGGCTTGCTGGCGGAGAGCTTCCTGCGCGGCGCTACCGTCTCCAGGAGGGCCGGGACGACAAAAAGGCTCAAAAAGGCCGTAAGCCTTACGATGGCTTCCATATCACCTTCCCCGTCCTTGCCGCTCACACCGCGCAACAGGAAAGTTTCTTTACGTCCTTATAGAAGCTCTGGGCGCAGAGCCTTACCATCTCGGAGAGGGTGGGGTAGACGTCTATCTTATCCGCCGCCTCCCTGACCGTCATCTCTTTTCTTAATATCAGGACCGCCTGGTGTATCACCTCCGCGGCCTCGGGGGCCAGTATGTGGACGCCGAGTATTCTCTCCGTATCCCTTTCGGCGACTATCTTGATAAGGCCCCTGGTGTCCCTTATGGCGCGCGCCTTGGGGACGTACTTCATCTCCAGCGTCCTCGATATCGTAGCAAGGTCCCGCTCCCCGGCTTTATTCTCCGTAAGGCCCACGCTTGCAACGTTGGGTTGGGTGAATATGGCATGAGGTACGGTCGTATATTCCGCCTTCTTCATGCAGCATTCCTCGTCGGCGAGCGAGTTTTCCGCCGCTATCGAGCCCTCGTGGGCGGCCACCGTGACGAGCGGCATCCTGCCCACCACGTCACCGGCCGCAAAGATGCGCGGGCCCGTAGTCCTCATGAGGTCGTCCGTCTTTATAAACCCCTTCCCGTCGACTTCGACCCCGGCGGCGCCGAGGTTAAGGGCCTCTGTGTTCGGCGTGTTGCCGGTGGCCATGAGGATGGCCTCGCCTTCGAGCTCCGCCGCCCCCCCGGCCAGGAGCGCCCGCACCTTCCTCGTACGGCCCGATTGACTCACCCCGGTTATCCTGACCCCCGTATGTATCTCGATACCCTCCTCCTCGAGATACCTCCTCAGGCCGTCGGATATCTCCTCCTCTTCCTCGGGTATGATCCTTTGGCTCCTCTGCAGCACCGTTACCCGCGTACCGAAGCGGGCGAATATCTGCGCCATCTCGACGGCCACGAACCTGCCGCCCAGGATTATCATGGAGGCAGGGAGCTCCTTCAGGTCAAGGGCGGTGGTGGAGTCGAGGAACTCCACGCCCTCTATCCCCTCGAAGGGCGCCACCTGCGGCCTTGCGCCCGTTGCGATGACGAAACTCTGTCCCCTGAGGACGTCGGGGCCGACCCTGACCTCATCGGCGGAGAGGAACGAGGCCTCGCCCTCGAAGTAGTCCATCCTTTCGTTGCCCTTTAGGATATCGAGGTACTTCTCCCGCCTGAGCTCGCCTACGAGCTCGTCCTTCTGCTCGATGACCCCGGCAAGGTCCACCCTGCCCGCAGGGATCTCAATCCCCTTGAACGGCTGGCTTCGAGAGTAGCCGAAGACCTCGGCCGCCCGGAGGAGGTTCTTCGAAGGGATGCATCCCCTGTTCAGACAGGTCCCGCCGATGACCCCCTTCTCGCAGACCGCCACGCTCGCGCCGAGCTCGGTGGCCTTGATGGCCGCGGCGAAGGCGGCCGAGCCGCCGCCGAGAATAACGACCTCATACCGCTTCATCGCTTCCGCTCCACGACGGTCGCCCTGTATCCCGCCTCTTCCACGGCCTTTATGAGCCCCCGGGGGCTGGTCTTGTCAGGGTCATACTCAACGACGGCAACCTTGTCCTTATAGCTTACGTCCGCCTCTTTTACCCCCTCGGTCCTCTCAAGGGCCTTTTCCACGACCCTCGGGCACATCCTGCACGTCATCCCTTCGACCTTCAGGTCTACCGACGCGGCAAGGGCTTGGGCTGCAATCGTAAGGACCGCGGCAAGGATCGCCATGGGCAGTGTAACCTTTCGTACCATGGTCAGGACCTCTCTGGTTAAGCGCCACCGCGAACCGGACGGGCCCGCCCTCCACGTCAGGCGAGGAGCCACGCCCCCACATAGGGGAAACTCACCCCGAAGAGGGCAAAGGCCACCAGGGTCCAGAAAAGGCCCCTGTTTATCCTCCTCGCGCCGGGAGTGCATGCGCCGTCGGGCCCGCAGTTTGCGCCCTTGCCGTAGGCATAGCGGTAGGATATGCCTACCAGGATAAATGTCACCCCCAGCATGTACGGCCTCAGCCCCTCAAAGACCGAAAGAAAGCCGAGCCCCGTTATGCCGAATGCCAGAAAGAGCGCGGGCCCGATGCAGCATGCCGAGGCGAGCAGGGCCGTAACGATGCCGCCTATGGATAAAAACCCTTCTTTCATGGACCTCACCCCCTTTTTTTGCCGGGAGCCTCTTCCATTATTCTCAGTATGGGGCACTTCTCGGTGGGGCGCCGTTTATTGCAGGCCTCTACCAGTTCTTCGAGAACCCTGCCGACCGACTCGAGGGTCTTTATCCTCTCTTTCACGTCCTTGAGCTTAAGCGCGGCCTTTTCCCTTACACTCTCGCAGGAGGCCGTGGTGTCGAGGCTCAGGTCAAGAAGGCCCCTTATCTCTTCGAGCGTGAAACCGAGCCCCTTTGCGTGACGGATGAAACGAAGCCTGGTGAGGGCCGCCTCGTCATATACCCTGTAGCCCGACCCCTTTCTCCCAACGGGCAGGAGGAGCCCGCGCCGCTCGTAGTAGTGGACGGTCTGTACGTTCACCCCCGCCCTCCCGGCAAGCTCTCCTATGGTAAAGGTCCCTTCCATCCTCACCTCTTGATCAAAGCATAAACCCTATACCATGATATAGAGTCAAGGGTTTTTTTTAATGGACCGGCCCGGCGCGCGTGTGCCCCGGCGGCCGCTTCGGAGATAACCGGATTATGACCCAACTCCACGCTTTTGCAAGCTCCCCTCGCGTTGACACCCCCGGGGTTAAATGCTATCCTGCCCGCCATGGCACACACGGTACGGATAGAGCTTGGGAGCAAGGGTTTCGCCGACGTCATCGACATCACCGGCCCCGTCGAGGCCGCCGTTGCCGGCTCGGGCGTCTCTGACGGGCTCGTCACGGTCTTCGTGCCCGGGTCGACCGGGTCGGTGACGACCATAGAGTACGAGAGCGGCGTCGTAGCCGACCTCGCCGAGGCGATCGAGAGGCTCGTGCCCTCGGCCGCTTCCTACAGGCACGACGCCCGCTGGGGCGACGGGAACGGCTTCTCCCACGTAAGGGCGGCGCTCATGAAGCCGGGGCTCACCGTCCCGGTCGCCGGCGGCTCCATGACACTCGGGACCTGGCAGCAGATCGTCTTCATCGACTTCGACAACAGGCCCAGGACGAGGTCCATCGTCGTCCAGGTAACGGAGGGTTAGGCGTGGAACGCCCGGCCCGGGTGGCGGGCCTCGGTCAATGCTCGCTCGACTACATAGCCTCGGTGGAACGCTTCCCGGCCGAGGACACCAAGGTCGAGGCCGACGGGATCACCATCGAGGGCGGGGGCCCCGTGGCTACGGCCCTCGTCTCGCTCGCCCGGCTCGGGGTCGAGACGGCCTTCATGGGAAGGGTCTCGGACGACGAAGCGGGCGCGGAAATCATAAAGGGGCTCACGGGCGAGGGTGTGGAGACGAGCGGGCTCAAAATGCTCGCCGGAGGGAGCTCACAGGTCGCCCTCATCGTCGCAAGCAGGGCCTCGGGAACACGGACCATCATCTGGAAGCGGCCCACGGTAGCCGCCCTCGGGCCCGATGAGGTGGACGCCTCCCTCATAACGGGTTCTGTCATGCTCCTGGTGGACGGGCTCATGGCCGAGGCCTCGATGGAGGCCGCGCGCATCGCCCGGGGGTCGGGGGTGCCGGTGATGCTCGACGCCGGGCGCCTGAGGCCGGGGATGATGGAGCTCGCCGCGGCGAGCGACTTTGTCGTGGCCTCCGAGGAATTCTCCGCCGCCGTCGCCCCGACCCCGCAGCAGACCCTCCGGGAGCTCGCCGGGCAGAACCCGGCCCTATCGGCCGCCACGGTTACCCTCGGCCCCGCCGGGAGCGTTACCGCCGCCGGGGGCCGGACATTCTCCACCCCCGCCTTCGAGGTCCGCGCCGTGGACACCACGGGGGCCGGCGACGTATTCCACGGCGGCTACATCTACGGCATCTTAAAGGGCTGGGGCATGGAAAAGACCCTCCGCTTCGCCTCGGCCTTCGCCGCCATCAAGTGCACGAGGCCCGGGGGTAGGGGGGGCATAGCGTCCCTTGGCGAGACCCTCGAATTCATGGGCGCTTAGCCCCGCCGCCCCGAGCCGGGCCCCCGCGGCACCCTTTCCTTTCATAATATCTCCCTTAAAGTTTTAGCCCCCTTCTGCCGAACTGAAATCTGTCCGAACTCGGCCCGGGGGGGAGCGTTCGGCGTGCTGCAACAACAGGCAAACCAACAGGTTAGGCCCTTTGTGCACCTCAGGCAGAGGGTTCGAAGCGGGACCTTTAGCGCCTTTTCAAGGCCCGGGCGCCCCGGCGGCGACCGAAAGACCATCTATCCGGAGCACCCTACATGAACGAACATGCAGTGAGCTTGCCCACCGCCCCGCCGGAGACCGGCAGAAGACGCATCTTCATCATCGATGACGAGGAGCCGATACGCAAGGTCCTCGATACCCATCTCTCCAAATCTGGGTACGAGGTAATACTGTCCGGCGGCGGCGGGTCCGTATTCTCCGCCCTTGAGGGCAACTCCTTTGATCTCATCATCAGCGACATAAAGATGCCCGAGATAGACGGCGTCGAGATACTCGAGTACGCGCGGAAGAGCTTCGAGACCGTGCCCATAATAATGCTCACCGGGCTCACGGACGTCACCATGGCCATCGAGGTGATGAAAAAGGGCGCCTTCGACTACCTCATGAAGCCGGTCAGGAAGCAGGACCTCCTGACCGTAATCCAGAGGGCCCTCGTCCACAGGGACCTCCTCGAACGGAACAGGAGGCTCGAGGAGGAGAACCGCCACTACCAGATGTCCCTCGAGGGGGAGGTCGCGTCCAGGACGAGGGAGCTTCAGGAGAGGACCAACGAGCTGCAGGAGGTGAACGGGCTGCTCAAGACCATGAACATACAGTTCGTCAACGTGCTCGCCGACGCCATAGAGGCGAAGGACGACTACACCAGGGGCCATTGTAACCGCATGAGGTACCTCTGCGTGGAGCTGGGCCGTCTCATGGACCTTTCGGCCAGGGATCTCGAGATCCTCGAGTACGCCTCGCTCCTCCATGACCTCGGCAAGATCGGGACGAGCGAAGCGGTGCTGAACAAGCCGGGGCCCCTTACGGAACAGGAGTGCCACCACCTGAAAGAGCACCCCACCATCGGGGAGAAGATACTCCATGGAGTGGACCTCATGGAGGAGGTGGCCGCCATAATCGGGGCCCACCACGAGAACTTCGACGGCTCGGGCTATCCCAATGGGCTCGCCGGCGGGGAGATACCCATTGAGGCGAGGATAATAGCCGTAGCCGACCTCTTCGACGCCATGAGCTCCGACAGGCCCTACCGTAAGGGCCTGTCGATCGAGGCGGTGCTGTCGGAGATGGAGAGCGTGGCCGGGACCCAGCTCGACCCGGAGATAGTAAAGCTCTTCATATTCAACAAGATATACCTTTTCAAGAAGAACTGAGGGGGGGCGGGTGTCGGAGAGGAGTATACTCGTCATAGACGACGAGCCGGGGGTAAGAGAGATACTGAATATCCATCTCAGGGGCGCGGGATACGGGGTAACTTCCGCGGAGACGGCGGCCGAGGGGCTGCGCCTTGTCGCCTCCACGGACTTCGACCTCGCCATCTGCGACTTCACGCTCCCGGACATCCCGGGCGCCGAGCTCATAGACGCGGTCCGCAAGGCCAGGCCCGGGCTCCCCATGATGGTCATCTCGGGCTTTATCGACGACGTCACCGAAGAGGCCTTCAGGAGGCGCGGGGTGTTCGAATGCCTCAAGAAACCCTTCTCAAAGGAAACGCTCCTGACCGCGATCGAAGGCCTGTTCAGCGCCGGGACAGAGTAGGCCCCGATGTTTAAGCTGCTCAGGAACACCTCCCTGTCGAACTTCCTCGTCATAGCCATCATGGTCTTCATGATAGGCCTGACGGCCCTTTTCGTCCACGCCGGCCTGAAGCTCAAGGACAAGATAACCTACAGGGTCGTCCAGCAGACCGACCTGGTAAGCGACCTCGTGGCAAGCTCCGCCCTCGACATCATGAGCGCCGGCCACGGCGGGGGCAAGTACTCCAAGCTCCTCGACTACGGCAAGCACGTGGGCATTGACGAGATAGGTATCTTCGGGCTCGACGGCGAGGAGGCCTTCACCGGCGGCGGGGAAGGCGAAGGGCGGGGGGGCGAGGCCCCCCGGAAGATAGGCGGCAACGAGCGGATGAGCTTCAAGAGCGCCTTAGCCACCATGAACAGCACCGGGTTCTTCGACCACGACGCGCTCAACTACTCCAAATACATACCCCTTAAGGCAGAGGGCGCCTGCACGTCCTGCCACATGGCGGAGGGAGAGCCCCTCGGGGTGCTCGTAATACGCCTTCCCACTTCCGACGACTTCATGCTCCTGAACTACGCCCGCAGGCTCATCTGGATCCTGGGGCTCGTAGTGCTTCTGCCGGTGGGAGGGCTCCTTATGGCAGTTGCGATAATAAGGGAGAAGAGCAGGCTCTACTCTCGGCTTAAGGAGAGCAACGCGAGCCTCCAGAAGACCTACTGCGAGCTCGACGAGACGCGCAACAACCTCCAGCTCATCCTCGACAACTCCAAGGTGCTCATCATCACCACGGACACCGAGGGGAGAATAGTGGAGTTCAACAAGGAGGCCGAGGCCCTTCTCGAATACGCCAAGGAGGAGGCCGTGGGCAAGGACGTCCTCATGCTCTACGCCGACTCCACGGAGAGGTCGGGGGTGATGCGCCGGGCGGAAGGCCGGGCCGGGGGGGGCGGGGGGGTCTGGGAGGCGAGGAACCGCGAGGTCACGCTCAAGGGCAAGTCCGGGAAGACCTGCCACTTGATAATCACGCTCTCCACCATGGTCGACAACAGGGGCGAGATCATCGGCACCGTGGGCGTGGGCAAGGACATCTCCGAGCAGAAGATGCTCCAGTTCAAGCTCCTCCAGTCGGAAAAGCTCGCCGGCATAGGCACGCTCGCCTCGGGGATCGCCCACGAGATAAACAACCCGCTGGCGGCCATACTCGGCATGGCCGAGGCCATAAGGGACGAGGACGACGTCGCGCTCATAAGGTCCTACACGGAGGACATAATCCAGTACTGCGCAAACGCCAACAGGATAGTCCAGGAGCTCTCCACCTACTCCAGAAGCGCCCAGAGCGCCCAGAAGACCGTCCTCGACCTCTCATGCGTGATGCGGAACTCTCTCAAGATGGCCCGGCACTCGGCCTCGAGGTTCGATATCCGCATCACCACCGAACTCGGCGGCGGGTGCACGGTCATGGCGAATACGGTGGAGATGCAGCAGATCTTCGTGAACCTCATCGTAAACGCCATACAGGCGATGGAATGCGGCGGGGAGCTCCGCCTCGAATGCGGCCGAGAGGGGACCTTCGTCGTGGCCACGGTGGCGGACACCGGCCCCGGCATACCGGAAGAAGACCTTTCCAAGATATTCGACCCCTTCTTCACCACCAAGCCCGTAGGCAAGGGCACGGGGCTCGGCCTCTACGTCGTCTACAGGCTCGTTACGAAGCACGGCGGCTCGATCGACGTCCGTGCCGGCGCCTCGAAGGGGTGCATCTTCACCCTGAGGTTCCCCTACAGCAAGGCCGAAGCAGCACTGCAGGCGGTATGAGGGGTTGAGCGCTCTTCGGGGGGGCGCCCCCCCTGGTCGGTGAGGAGGGGCAAGATGGGCAAGAGGGCCGCAGGGGATCAGGCCGGACCTTGCCGCCGAAGCCGCGGCAAGGTGAGGAGACTTGCAGAGATGAAACACCGGGTATTCGCCGCTTTCATAGCCCTTGTGCTCGGCCGGGCGCGGGCGGCCCCGGGGTGGGCGGGGGCCGCCGGCGAGGGGACCACCTCGGTCGTGGCCGTCATCGTCCACCCGGAAAACCCGGTGCCGAGGCTCGGCCCGGCCGAACTCCGCAGCATCTACACCAACAACATCCTGCGATGGGCGGACGGCACGCCCATCAAGCTCTATGACCTGGTGGTGGACTCCCGGGCGCGCGGCGTCTTCTCCGAAAAGGTGCTCGGCAGGCCCGCCTACGAGGTGGATGAGGAGTGGGCCCGGCTGAAGATAACCAACCAGGCGGCAAACCCGCCGCTGACGGTCAAGAGTGAACGGGACATCATCAGGAAGGTGTCACGGGAGAAGGGGGCGATAGGGTATGTCTCCCTTTACCTCGTCAAGGGAAATAAGGATGTCAGGATAATAGCCACGCTTTATTAGACCCCTCCAGGCCCCCGCCCCCCCCGGAGGCAAAACCCTTTAGTAATGGATATCGCCCACCGGCCTGGTGAAGGTGAAGGCGAGGGGATCGGCGATGAGCTTTTTTGCCGTGATCTCCATGGACCCGGTGAGCAGGGTAAAGGGCAGACCGGCCGCGAAGACCCCCACCCCGATGCCGAAGGCAGCGAGCCCGAGGGGGCGGACGAGGAGCACGTCAAAGACTATGGCGCCGGCGGAAGGGCCTTCGTGCTCCGTGGCCATCGTGACGGTGGGTGTGGAAAAGAGGATCGTGAGGGCGAGCAGCAGGGCGGCAGCTTTCTTCATTATCATCACCTCTCCGTGGTTTTATGTTACCTGCTCATCCGGGGCTGCAGGGGCTGACCGGAAAAAAGCCCCTGACGCGGGCCTTTTCAAAGGCTCCGGGGCCTGTTCTGAAACCGGGCGCGGTGCGGCCGAGGGCGATTATCTCTCGATGGGCCTTCCGCCGAACCTCCGGCGCTTGAATCGCGGTACCGCCCCGGGCGCGCGGGTCTTCAGCTCGCCGACGGGCCTCGTGAAGGTAAACCGGAAGGGGTCCACGACAAGTCCCTTGCCCGCCTCGAACATGGCGCCCGTGGGGACGGTGAAGGGAAGCCATACGACGTAAAGGCCCGAGCCGGCCACAAGGGAAAGCAGGCCGATGGGACGGAAGACGACGAGGTCCATGGCCGCCCTTGCCACAAAAGGCATCTCGCCCTTGGGCAGCCCCGTGGGGGCCCTGCCGCCACGCATCGTGGGCATGGGCCTCGGCCTGAAAGGCGGCGGCTTCCGCTCCAGGGAACGGCTCCGGAGCGTGGAGTCTTCGCTCCCAGCGGCGTAGCCCTCTTCGGCGAAGGCCGAAGGGGCCGCGGTGAGCAGGGCCAGCGCGATTATCAATGATGCGAGTTTTTTCATCTTCCCCGCCGAAAAAAAGAGTCCTTTTGAAATAATACACTATTTTCAATAAAATGGCAAAGGCGACGTGGGGCAGGGCCTCTCAGCGCCGCTCTAAAAGCTGGCGCATGGAGCGGTGATAGGGCCCTGCCGCGAGGTTTTCCTCGAGCTCCCTCGTGGGCTGCAGCCCCACCCTTATTACGGGCACGCCCGAGGAGGTAAAGAGGTCGTAGACGCCGGCGACGACCCTGGTCATCTCCTCGAGCCCCCAGGGGGTGTAACGCCCTTCGCGCCACATCCTGTAAAGCTCGGTCTCCTGCAGGACCAGCGTGGGGTATATCCGGGCAAAGCCGGGTTCGAGCCCGACGAGCGCCTCCGCGGTCCGTAGGACCGTGTCCGCGGTGTCCCCCGGAAGCCCTGGCATGACCTGCACGCCCACCCTGAACCCGCCTTTTTTGAGAAGACCGACGGCGCGGACCGTATCCGCGGCTGTATGCCCCCTGCCGGAGAGCCTCAAGACCTCGTCGTCCATGGACTGCACCCCGAGCTCCACTGTCTCCACCCCGTACCTTTTGAGGAGGCGCAGTCCGTCCTCGGAGATGTAATCCGGCCTCGTCGAGACCCTGATCCCGTCCATGCTGCCCGAGGCGATAAAGGGCTGGACGCAGGCGAGGTACGCCTCCTGCTGCTTGCCGCCCAGCCCGGTGAAGCTTCCCCCGTAGAAGGCGACCTCACGCCTGCCCGAGCCCTTCCATGTGCCGAGATACCTCCGGACCTGCTGCGTCACCTCCTCGACCGACGGCATGGCCCGGACGCCTGCTATACCCTTCTGGTCGCAGAATACGCACCTCTCCCGGCAGCCCCCGAAGGGGATGAATACCGGGACTATGAGCTGCTTTTTCTTCGCCATCAGGGCTCCGCCTCGGCGGCGGACTCCTCATAGAACCTCTTCAACGCCTCGCCGGCCGCCTCCTGCTCAGCGTCCTTCTTCCTCGAGGCCGAGCCCCTTCCGTAGAGCTCTCCCATGACGTAGACCTCTACCTCGAAGGTCTTCCTGTGCGGGGGGCCGTCAGAGCCGATGAGCCTGTATTGGGGGTTCTCCCTGTATAGTTTCTGGCAGAGTTTTTGCAGCGCCGGCTTGTATCCGAAGTGCCCCGGCTCTACGAGCAGCTCTTCTATCATCGGGGCGTAGAGGCCCTCTATGTATGAGTAGGCCCCGTCAAAGCCCCGCTCCAAGAAGACCGCCCCGAGGAGCGCCTCGAAGACCCCGGCGAGGTTGGCCGTGTTGTTGCCGCCGCCCGAGAGCCTCTCGCCGCGGCCGAGCAGGAGCAGCTCGCCGAGGGCGAGGGAGCCGGCGAGGTGAGCGAGCGTCCTTCTGTTCACGAGCTTCGCCCTCAGGTGGGTCAGCTCGCCTTCGGGCAGATCGGGAAATCTCTTGAAGAGCATGTCGCTTACGACGGTCCCGAGGACCGAGTCCCCGAGGAACTCGAGCCGCTCGTTGCTCTCGAGCCCCCGGCCCCCCCTTTCGTTCAGGTAGGACCTGTGGACAAAGACCTTCTTCAGAAGCTCCCGGTCCTCGAAGGGGAAGGGGAGAGATTTTCCGAACTCCTCTATCTCCATGTCCCCGGCCCTGGTCATGGCCTTTCGGCCTCGGCCCCGAGCATGCCTGAGCCGTCATACCCGGTGAGGCGGACGGGCGCCATGCCGCCGGGCGCGCTCTCCGCGGTGAAACGGACGGGTATGTAGTTGGACGTCCTCCCCCTGGCCGTCCCGGCCTGGCCGTCCCCTGGCAGCCGGGTTTCGATGAGGACCTCCATGGTCCGGCCGAGAAAGCTCCTGTAAAAGGCCTCCCTCTTCTCGCGGTCGAGCTCCCGGAGCCTCGCGCACCTCTCCTTTACCGCCCCCGGTCCGGCCCTTCCGTCCATCCCGGAGGCGGGCGTGCCGCGTCTCGGCGAAAAGGGGAATACGTGCATGTATGATACGGGCAGGTCCCGGAGAAGGGCCAGGGTGGACTCGAACTCCCCGGGGCCCTCTCCCGGGAAACCGGCGATGACGTCCACGCCTATGGATATGTCTTTTACCTCGCTCGCGGCCCTTGCGACCCTTTCGGCGAAGAGCGCTCCCGTGTAGGGGCGGTTCATCCTTCTTATAACGGTGTCGTCTCCGCTCTGGAGCGGCAGGTGGAGGTGGTTGCATATCCGCCGTGCCGACTTCATCACGTCTATGAGCTCTTCCGTGACCTCGTCGGGGTCGATGGAGCTCAGGCGGACGCGGCATGGCGGGGCCTTCCTCTCCACGAGCCTCAGGACGTCTACGATGGAGAGGGCCGGGTCGAGGTCCGCCCCCCATGCGCCGAGGTGGATGCCCGTGAGGATGATTTCCCCGTATCCGGCCTCGACTAGCCCGTCGATCTCGCGCTCGACTTCAGCGATGGCGAGGGATTTGGACTCTCCCCTGGCCATGGGTATTATGCAGTAGGAGCACCTGCGGTCGCAGCCCTCCTGAATCTTGAGGTTCGCCCTCGTCCTCCCAGACGAGCTCCGCGCACGGAGCGTCAGGGGCGCGCCTGCCCGGTAGTCGCTGACGCGCGTCTCGGCCCCGCCGCTCCTCCTCCCCTGCCTGATGCAATCTACGACGCTCCCCTTGTCCGGGTTTCCTATGACGTAATCGACCCCGTCCATGGCGGCGACGTCCCCGGGGGCGACCTGGGCGTAGCAGCCGGTGACGATCACCAGGGCCCCGGGGTTAAGTTTCCGGGCCTTTCTTATGAGCTGGCGGCTCTGGCTGTCGGTCCTCCCGGTCACCGTGCAGGTGTTTATCACCACGGCGTCCGCCGGGCCGGGAAAATCCGTGACCTCCATCCGTGCCGCGCGGAGCGAGTCCTCGAGTGCGGCCGAGTCGTACTGGTTGGACCTGCATCCCAATGTCGTTACCGAGACCTTCATGTTCACTTCACCGCCCGCTCTATCCAGCCGCCGCCGAGGACCTCGGGGCCGCGGTAGAAGACCACGGCCTGGCC
>JBHHVK010000041.1:0-13109 GCA_046754205.1 Thermodesulfobacteriota bacterium | reverse complement strand
CCCCGGCCCGGTCCCTGGCGTGCGACTTGCCGGCGAGAAAGACCTTCTCCCTTATGTGGGGGCGGTCCCTGAAGACGAGGCCGTAGTAGACTTCGCTGTCCTGGTAGACCCGGGCGGTCTCGATGTAGTTTATGCCCAGGTCTATGGCGGCGCTTATGAGGTCGGTCGCCGCCGTCTCGCGTCCCGTGGTCCGGAGTATCCCCTCGCCGCCGAGGCCGATTATGGAGACCTCGGCCTCTGTCTTGCCGAGCCTTCTTCTCGGTATCTCCGCGTCCCCCGCAGCTGGCGCGGCCTTCTTCGTCTCTTCCAAGTCCTTTTACCCTCCGGTGGCGTTAGGGGTTATTATAGCAGTTTTTCGGGAGTTTTTACATCCATGGACGCGGCTCACCCGCAGAGCGCCTCTCCTGTGGCAGCGAGCAGGAGCCTGTTCTCCCTTCTCCCCTTCACGGCGACCCTGAAGAACCGGGGTCCGAGCCCCCGGAAGCCCGCCAGGTCCCTTATGAGTATCCCGCGCCTGAAGAGCCTGGAGCCGAGCTCACCGGCGGGGGGCGCGCCCGCGGTTATCTCCGCCATCAGGAAGTTGGCCGAGGACGGGTAGACGCGTAAAAGGCCCGTCGCCTCGAGCCCACGGGCCAGGTAGGCCCTTTCCCTTGAGAGCCACTCGAGGGTCCGGGCGGCGAACTTGTCGTCGGTCAGGGCGGCGGCCGCGGCCGCGGCCGCCGCGGTGTTGACGTTCCAGGGGGGGATCGACCGTGAGAACCTTTTAACCATGGCTTCGGAGGCTACGAGAAAACCGAGCCTCAACCCGGCCAGGGAGTAGAACTTGGTCATGGAGCGCAGGACGACGAGGTTGGTGTACCTGCCCACCGCGTCCTTTACCGACTCCCCTTCCGTAAAGTCCATGAAGGCCTCGTCCACCACGACCGTTGTCCCGCGCCTGCGGCAGAGGCGGATTATCTCGATGAGCCCGGCCTTTTCCATGAGCGCCCCCGTGGGGTTGGCAGGGTTGGCGACAAAGAGGAGGTCCGGGCAGCCCGTGGCCGCGTCGAGGGCCGCGGCGAGCCGCGCCGGGCTGGGGCGAAAGGAGTCGGCGGCCCTCGCCGCAAGGCCCTTGACCCTGGAGCCGGCGAGCCCGAGGGCCGCGCGGTATTCGCTGAAGGCGGGCTCGACGATAAGGGCCCTTTCGGGGCGCAGGACCCGGGGGACGAGGTGTATGAGCTCCACCGAGCCATTGGCGGCGAGCACGCGACCGGGCACGAGGCCGTGTCTGCGGGCAAAGGCGCGGACGAGGGTGGCGGAGTGCGGCTCCGGATAGGCCGGGGCGAACTTCAGGGCGCGGGCCGCGGCCCTGAGGGCCCCCTTTGGAGGGCCGAGCGGGTTTATGCTCGAGCTGAAGTCGATTATCTCGTGGGGCTCAAGGCCGAGGGCGCGGGCCGCCTCCCAGACGTCGCCGCCGTGGATGTCTTTCATAAGGGGAAACTTTCGGGATACGTTGTAAAAGGAAGAAAAAGGGCCCTGAGGTCGTGGGCCGGGGAGATAATGAAGGGAAGACGCTCCCCCGGGCCCCCGGTTACTTATCGACCCCCACCACGCCCCTGGCGTCCACGGCCACGGCGCCCTCTCTGTACACGATAAGCGGGTTTATCTCTATTTCCTTGAGCCCTTCCACGCCATCGACCATCTCCGCGAGCTTTACTATCACCTCCGCTATGGCCGCCAGGTCCACCCTCGGCGCGCCCCTGTACCCGACAAGCAGCGGAAAGCCCTTCACCTCCTGCATCATGCGGAAGGCGTCGTCCTTCGTCAGCGGGGCGAGCCTCCAGCTTACATCTCCCATGAGCTCCACCGCCACCCCACCGGTGCCGAACATCACGACCGGGCCGAACTGCTCGTCCTTGATGACACCGACTATAACCTCAGCCCCCGGGGGGACCATCTTTTCGACGAGGAAGCCCTCTATCATTGCCATGGGTTTCTCGTCGGCGACGGTAAGTATCATCTCGGACCAGCTGTCCTCGATCCCCGCCGCGTCCTTTATGCCCACCGCCACGCCGCCGATGTCGCTCTTGTGGGCGAGGTCCGGGCTCACTATCTTGAGGACCACGGGGTAGCCGATCCTCTCGGCCGCCTCGACCGCGGCGCTCACGTCCTTTACGACCTCCAGCTTCGGAACCTCTATGGATGCGAGCCTCAGCATCTCCTTCGCCTCGGGCTCGACGAGTACGGCGCGTCCGAGGCTCGTCGCCTCGTTCACGAGTCTTGCTATCTTCCTGGTATCCATCCCCACTCGCTCTCAGCCTGCCCCGGCCCCGCCGGCGCCCTTTCTGGCGAGCACGGCGGCGGCCCTGACGGCGCTCTCCGGGGTGGAGAATACGGGCAGCCCCTCTTTCCTCCAGAGGGCAAGCCTCGCCCTCGAGTACTCGCCTCCGGGGGTGCATATGATCACGGGTTTATCGGTCGCGGCGGCGCGGTCGCCTATAAGCCCCGCGAGCCCGTCGGTAAGGGACGGGGGGCCCCAGAGGGCCGCCACTATCATGATGTCGCAGAAGTCCCCCTCAAGGGTCTTTTCCACCGCGTCGGCGAAGAGTCCGTCCGTTGCGCTGCCCGTAAGGTCGAGCGGGTTGGATACGGGAAAGAAGGGAGGGAAGAGGGCCGAGAGGCCCTCGGCGAGCCCGGCGTCAAGCGGCGGCACCTCGAGCCCCATGTCGGCGCAGGCGTCGGCGAGCCCCACCCCTATGCCCCCCCCGTCGGTTATTATGGCCACCCTCCCGCCGCCGGCGTCGCGCTCCATGCCGAAGGCCTTGCATCCGCCGATGAAGTCCTCGTAGCCTTCCGCCTCCAGGACCCCGGCCCTGGCGAAGGCCGCCCGGTAGACCTCGTAACGGCCGGTGATGGCGCCGGTATGCGAGCGGGCCGCCCGGGCCCCGGCCTCGTGCCTGCCCACCTTGAGCGCCATGACGGGCTTTACCGCCGAGCACCGGGAGGCCACCTCCACAAAGGCCCTGCCGTCGGTGACCGATTCCATGTACATGGCCACGGCCCCGGTCGAGGCGTCTTCGGCGAGAAAATCGAGGCAGTCCGCCTCGTTCACGTCCACCCCGTTGCCGTAGCTTACCACCTTGGAGACCCCCACGCCCTCGGCGGCGAGCTCGGCCATGGCGGTTATGGCGAAGGACCCGCTCTGGGATATTATGGAGACCCCCCCGGCCCGCGGCCTCTTGAGCTTGTCACGTGGGATGAAGAAGGTGTCGAGCCCGGCCTCGGAGTTGAATATCCCCATGCAGTTCGGCCCCACGACCCTTACCCCCGAGGCCGCGGCCATGGCGCGGACCTCCTCTTCGAGGGCCTCGCCCTCGGGGCCGCTTTCGCCGAAACCGCCGCTTATTATCACCGCGGCCCTGAACGAGTCCCCGGCCTCCCTTAAAAGGCCCGGGACGACAGGGGCGGGCACGGCGAAGACGGCGAGGTCCACCCCACCCTCTATGGAGGATATGGAGGGGTGGCACTCGAGGCCGAAGACGGTCTCGTGGGCCGGGTTTACCGGGTATACCTCACCCTTGAAACCCCCGGCCTTGAGGCTTTCCATTATCACCCCGGAGATCTTGCCGGGCCTGTCCGAGGCCCCAACGACCGCCACGCTCCCGGGGGTGAACAGGGGTTCGAGGTCTTTTCCGTTTCCCATTATTCGTTTATGGGGACCGCGTAGTCCCTCGTACCGTTAAGGCTAATCCATCTTGAAGGCGACCGTCAGGACGGCCTGGTACTCGGCAACCTTGCCGTCCACGATCTTGCCGTGCTGCTCGGTCACCTCGAACCAGGCGAGCCCGTGCAGCGTCTGGGCGGCCCTCTCGACGGCGTTGGCGATGGCCTCCTCGTAACTGTTGGTGGATATCCCCACGAGCTCTATCTTCTTGAACACTTTGCTCATCACCGGTCTCCCTTCCGGGCCGAAAAGGCCCTTATCCATTTATACATCGACCCATTACCGGGCAACTAAAGCCTCAATGCCGTTGACGTCAGATAGACTACCACAAGCCCGAGCGCTATGACTATCAGGTTCAGCACGGAGCTTTTGGCGTGGATCCGCTTGAACTCGCCCCTGAGCTCGGCCTTCTTTTCGGGCGACTCGGCGGCCCTCATCTCCACCTTGACGGCCCGGGCCTTCGCGCCCACCGCGAGCCCGGAGTAGAAGGTTACCGCCGTCATGGCCGCGAGCACCGCAATGCGGGCCGCGGGCAGGTCCCTTTCGGTATAGGATATAAAGATGAGGGACCCGAGGGCCGCTATGCTCGCGATATACCCTATGGCCCAGTACTTGGGGAATATGGCGCCAACCACGTCGCCGGCCGTCTCCCTCGGGAGGACCTTGAATATGCTCGGCGCGGCGAAAAAAGAGAAAAAGACGAGGGTCCCGACCCAGACCACGAGGCTTACCAGGTGTATGAACTTTACTATCGCAAGGGTCATCGCCTTTTCTCCCTGATGGATTTAACGCCGCCGCCCCCGCCGCCCCCCCCCGCCCCCCCCTGCCCCCATGCCCCTACGGGACGAGCAGGGGGAAGGGACCGGACCAGAGCCAGACGACTATTACCGCGGCCGCCACGAGGGCCGTTGCGACCTGCATCAACCTCACCGTCGAGGTCACGGCCCCGGGGCCGAGCTCGGCGGTATCGTCCCCGATGGAGGGTTTATCTGACACCACCCCGCCGTAGGAGGCGCGACCTCCGAACCTGACGCCGAGGGCCCCGGCCGCCGCGGCCTCGGGGAGCCCGGCGTTGGGGCTTGGGTGCCTGCGGCCGTCCCTGGCGAGTATCCGCAGCGCCCCCCTCCAGTCGTATCCGAGGATGAGGGACGCCGCCACCATAACGAGGGCCGTAAGGCGCGCCGGCACGTAGTTGACCGCGTCGTCGAGCCTGGCGGCCGAGCGGCCGAGCTCGCGGTAGCGGTCGCATTTGTACCCCACCATGGAGTCGAGGGTATTGACCGCCTTGTAGGCGAGCATGAGGGGGGGGCCGCCGATGGCGAGGTAAAAGAGCGGGGCCACGCACCCGTCCGACGTGTTCTCCGAGACCGTCTCGGCCGTCGCCCTGAGGACCTCCTGCCGGCTCAGGTCCCCGGTGTCGCGCCCCACTATCCTGGCTACGCTCCGGCGCGCCGCGCCGAGGCCGTGATCGTCGAGCGACCTTATGACGCCGGCGGCCTCGCGTCCGAGCGACCTGACGGCAAGGCCCGTCCAGACGAAGTAGACGGACAGGGCGAAGAGCAGGACCGTCGAGACGGTCGAGGCGAGGTAGAGCGCACCCGCCGCGGCCCCGTACGTGACAGCCACGGTCGCAACGGCCATCACCGCCCCGCCGAGCCTGAGGCCGCGGGGCGTGCGCGCAACCCTTCTCACGACGGACTCCAGCGCCGACACGAGCCGCCCTATCCACCTGACCGGGTGGGGCAGCCCCTCGGGGTCGCCGGCCAGGAGGTCGAGGACCAAGGCGGCGAGGAGGACCGCCACGACGAACAGGCCCTTTTCCATCATGGCAGCCCCGCGCCCGCCCGGCCGCAGGCCGTGGTCAAACCTATTATACCGAAAAGCCGCTCCACATCCAGATTCTCCTCCACCACGTCGGCGAGCCTTTCCATGGCCCCGGAACGGACGGCGCCGAAGGAGACGCCGGCGACCGGTCGCCCCTCGGCCCCCTCCGCCCCCTTCCTCCTCCTGAGCAGACCGAGGAGAAGGCCCCTGAACCGGTCATTGTCAAAGAGGCCGTGGATGTACGTGCCCCACACAAGGCCGTCGGAAGAGACCGCTCCGTCGGAGAGCCGGACGGCCTCGCCGCCCCGTCGCGTTAAAGTGGAAAAGGGCGCACCCCGGACCACGGTCTCGCCCGTGTGTATCTCGTAGCCCCTCACATCGACCCTTTCTCCGGTGCCCGGGACGAGCGCGGTGGCCGCCACGCGGTAGGTCCTCTTCTCGCTCCCCATTACCGTCTCCGCATCTATCATGCCGAGCCCGTCCACCACCCCGGCCGCCCCCGCCGCCCCGGAATCGACCCCGAGCGGGTCGGAGAGCCTCGCGCCGAGCATCTGGAACCCCCCGCAGACCCCGGCCACCATGCCGCCGCCGCGTCTGTGGACCTCTATGGCGCCGGCAAAGCCCCTCTCGGTCAGCCACCCGAGGTCGGCGATGGTGTTCTTGGACCCGGGGATTATGACGAGGTCCGCCCCGGCGAGGACCGCCGGCTCTGCGGCGAAGACGACCTCCACGCCCGGTTCGCACCTGAGTGGGTCGAAGTCGGTGAAGTTCGATATCCTCGGAAGCCTTACGACCGCCACCCTGACGACGCCGGCCCCGGCGCGCCCTTCGGGCGCGCCCGTACCCCTTGCCCTCCCTTCGAGGGCGACGCTGTCCTCGTCGGGCAGGAGGACGTCGCCGATGTAGGGCACCACGCCGAGCACCTCCACCCCGGTCCGCGCCGTAAGCATCTCGAGCCCGGGGGCGAGGAGGGCCGGGTCCCCCCTGAACTTGTTTATTATAAACCCCCTGACCCTTGCGCGCTCGCTCGGGGCCAGGAGCTCCATCGTACCGACGAGCGAGGCGAAGACGCCTCCCCTGTCGATGTCGCCTATGATCACCACCGGGCTGCCGGCAAGCTCGGCCGCGCCCATGTTGGCTATGTCGCCCTCGCGGAGGTTTATCTCGGCCGGGCTTCCGGCCCCCTCCATGACTATGACGTCGTATTCTCCGGAAAGCCTCTGGTAACTTTCGAGGACGAAAGCGCGCGCGTGAGCCTTGAAGGCGTGGTACTCGGCAGCGCTCATCACCCCGTGCGCCCGGCCGTGGATGACCACCTGAGAGGCGGCCTCACCCGTGGGCTTGAGCAGCACGGGGTTCATGTCCACCGTCGGCTCGGCGCCTGCGGCCTCGGCCTGAAAGGCCTGGGCCACGCCTATCTCTCCCCCCGAGGCGGTGACATGGGAATTGAGCGCCATGTTCTGGGCCTTGAAGGGGGCGACCCGAAGCCCCCTCCTTGCGAGTATACGGCAGACCGCGGCGGCCAGGACGGACTTTCCCACGTGGGACGAGGTCCCCTGGAACATCACCGGACGGGCGCGCTTTTCCTTTGATTTCGAGGGACGCAAGGTGTTAGATTCTCCCCGGGAACCTTTTAATTACGCGGCGAGGGCTGCTTTGAGGATGGACACGGCGCCTCCGCCCCCAAGGGGGGGCGGAGGCGCCAGTTAAGGGTATAACAATTTAACCCTTCAGGCAAGTTTTTTGGCCGGTTTCTATGAAGGCAAGGGGTCTGATAAGGGTTACCGGGGGGGGCCGGGCGCGCGGGATTTACGCCCGTAAGCCTCGGCCGAAGGATACTCAGGGTGGTGAAGGACAATATCGATCGCCCTTTTTTCGGTTTCGCCTTGCCCGCGATACCTTAAAAACTCAAGGTCACGCCCATGAAAGACCTCATCTGCCTCAAGTGCCCGGAGTCGAGGTTCCTCGACCCCAGCACGGAAATCTGCTGGAAGACCGGGGGGCTCTGGTGCGGCAGACTCAAGAGGATAGTCGGAAAGTTCGACCCCTGCCACATACCGTCAGGCGGGGGCGCCAGAGGCGCCGGGGGGGGTCGGGCGGGCGGGGGGGGGACAAAGGCCCGGAAGGGACGGGGCGGCAGGGGACGCTGAGCCCGCCACACCCCCCGCCCCCCCGGAGATGAAAGAGGCCCATGACCTGGCTAATCCTCTCTCTTGCCACAGCATTCAGCCTCTCCACGGCCGACGCCCTCACCAAACGCGCCCTTGCGGGCACGGACGAGCTGGTCGTGGCCTGGGTGCGCGAGGGGTACTCGCTGCCCTTTCTCGTCCTCCCCCTGTTCTTCATCCCCATACCACAGCTCGACCGGACCTTCTGGCTCACCCTCGCGGCGCTCCTGCCGCTCGAGACAGCCGCTCTTGTCCTCTACGTGCGCGCCATAAGGGTCTCGCCATTGTCGCTATCCATACCCTTCCTCGCCCTGAGCCCGGTATTCATAATCATCATCGCCTTCCTGCTGCTCGGCGAGAGGCCCTCTGCCATAGGCATCGCGGGCATAGCGCTCATCGCCGGGGGCGCCTACACCCTGAACGCATCCGCATCGAAAGAAGGGCTTACGGGCCCCATAAGGGCGATAGCCCGGGAGCCCGGCTCGGTGCTCATGATAATAGTGGCGCTCATCTACAGCGTCACCTCCACCCTCGGGAAGATAGCGGTGCTCCACTCCGGCCCGGTATTCTTCGGCTTCTTCTACCCCTTCATACTCACGGTCCTGCTCACAGCGGCCGTGGCGTCAAGGGGGAAGATGCGGCTGGTGGCCTCCAGGCCCCGGACCTTCCTCTCCATAGGCCTTTTCACCGCCGCGATGATCATCACCCACTTTATCGCCATAAGCCTCACCCAGGTCGCCTACATGATATCCGTAAAGAGGACGAGCCTCATATTCAGCGTCATCTACGGCCGGGTCCTCTTCGGCGAGGAGAACGTGACCGAAAGGCTCGCCGGGAGCGTCATCATGGCCGCGGGGGTTGCGCTTATCGCCCTCGGTTGAATTGCGCCCAGGACGCGGGGCTGAAAAGAATTTCCATGCAATAGGCCGCCGGATATTGTATATTGTCCAATTGACCCCGACTCCACCATTCCGGCCTGTTTCCGGGGGGAGAGAAGGGGACGGCCGGAGACCCTTCGACCTTTAAACCGTAGTGAATCCTTTGGAGCCGAGATGGAGCTTGCCCGAACGTACAGGGAGTCCCTTGAAGTCGCCCGCAGGATGCGGAACATCCTCTTGTTCTTCGCGGCCGCCCACGTGATATTTCTCGTCTTCGGCGAGTGGACCGTGGCAAGAGAGTTCCCCTACGTAATGGACCTCCGCGAGGACCAGCTGAGGGAACTGAGGGAGATGGTCTTCCTGAAGCCGCTGTCGGGCCCGCTCGCCGGCAACCTCCCTCTCATGATAGCCTATACCTTCTTCTTCAACCTCGTCGTCGGGGCCTTTCTCTCCACCACGGTGGTGGGCGGGCTGCTCTTCTTCATGCCCTACGTCATCGCCGTGTGGCGGGGTTTCATAGTCGGGGTCCTCTTCCACGGCATCGACGGCTCGCCGGCGGTGCCTGTCATATTCTACGGCACGTTCCTGCTGGAGTTCGGCGCCTACACCTTCAGCTCGGTTGCGGGCACGGACATAGGGCTCAGCATCCTAATGCCCTCGCGCAAGGGGGCAGACACCCGCATGGAGGCCTTCCGAAGGGCCTGGCGGGACGCGAGGAAGCTCTATTTCTTCGTAATCCTCTTCCTGGCCCTCGGGGCGGTCTGGGAGATGGGGCTGCTCCACTACCTCGCCCCAGTTACGGCCCCGGCCGAGAGCACTGTGCTCGAAGGGGGGCCGGGGGCGGCGGCGGGGGCCGGGGGAGCGGCGGGGGAGGCCTCATAAAGTCCAAAGATTTCACTTGGATGGACAATTAATATATGCTATAAGGGCATGGGCCGTCTTTGCCGGAGGACGCCCGGCGACCTTCATGACCGGCTAATATGGCGCTGTGACGGAGTGGTCCCGTCAGGCCGCCGACAAGGGGCTCGAGAAGGCGCGAGCCCGGAACCGAACCTGCCGAGGCCAATGTGAAAGGCGTAATAGCGGACAACCTCAACCACGTGATGGAGCGGATACGGGGCGCCGCCCGCAAGGCCGGCAGGGACCCCGGCGACATAACCCTCATATGCGTTACCAAGAAGGTCGAGGTCAAGAGAATCAAGGAGGCGATATCCGGCGGGGCGAGGGCCTTCGGAGAGAACTACGTCCAGGAGGCCGCCGAGAAGGTAAAGAAGATAAAGGACGGCACCGTCAGGTGGCACTTCATAGGCCACCTCCAGAAGAACAAGGTCAAGCAGGCCGTGGAGCTCTTTGACGTCATACACACGGTCGATTCACTCCCCCTTGCGGTGCTCATAAACAAGAAGGCCACCAGGCCCATGGACGTCCTCATCCAGGTCAACATCGGCGGAGAGATGACCAAGGGAGGGGCGGCCCCCTCCGAGGTGGTTGAACTCGCAAGGGCCATATCCGAGCTCGAAAACCTCCGCCTCAGGGGCCTGATGGCCATCCCGCCTCCCACCGAAGACCCCGAGGCCGCACGCCCCTACTTCATAACCATCAGGAGGCTCGCCGAGCGGGTGAACAGGGAACGGATCCCCGGTGTGACGATGAAGGACCTTTCCATCGGCATGTCGACCGACTTCCACGTGGCCATAGAGGAAGGGGCCACGATGATCAGGGTGGGCACGGCCGTCTTCGGGCCGAGGGAAGATCCCGCGGCCGGGAAGAAACCCGCTCAGAAGACCGGGAAGAAGCCCGGCAAGAAGACCGAAAAGAAGACCGAGAAGAAGACCGAGAAGAAACCCGCTCAGAAGACCGGGAAGAAGACCGAAAAGAAGACCGGCCCCAGGACCAGGAAGAAATCGTGAAAAAATCCGGCTGAAGGCAGGGCGAGGGCCCCGGAGAGCGGTCTCCGGCGGCCTTGTGGCCAGGGCCGGACACGCCCCTATAATTAATTATATTTAATTAAAGTTATGGCGAGATGCTTACGAAGAAGACCATAGGGTTTCTCGGAGCCGGCAACCTGGCCGAGGCGCTCATAAAGGGGCTCCTCGGGTCCGGGGCCGTAAGCCCCGCCCAGATAGTGGCCTCCGACAGATCCAAGGCGAGGCTCCTCCACATGGCCGAGACCTACGAGGTCAAGGTCTTCAACGAAAACACCGAGGCCGCCGGGGCCGCCGACATAGTACTTCTGACCGTAAAGCCCGGGGACGCGCCCGGGGTGCTCGGGGAGGTCGCCCCGGAGGTCGCGCCTGACAAGCTCCTCATATCCGTGGCCGCCGGGCTCAGGACCGAGAGGATACTCGACCTGCTTTCCGCCGGCGGCCCCCCGCACCCGGTGCCCGTGGTGAGGGCCATGCCGAACACGCCGGCGCTCGTCGGCGAGGGCATGGCGGCGCTCTTTGCCGGAGGGGGGGCGACCGATAGGGACCTCGCCTTTGCAAGGGCGGTCTTCGAGGCCGTGGGCAGGGTCATCGTGGTGGACGACGAGGACCTCATGGACGCCGTTACGGGACTTTCCGGGAGCGGGCCGGCATACGTATTCCTCTTCATGGAGGCCATGGCCGAGGCCGGTGCGAAGTGCGGGCTCGGCAGAGAAGACGCCGAGACCCTCGCCCTTCAGACCACCCTCGGCGCCGCCGCGCTCGCGCAAAAGAGCCCCGAGGACCTCGCGGCGCTCCGCGAGATGGTCACGAGCCCCGGGGGGACCACCATCGAGGGGCTCAAGAGGCTCGAGGCCCTGGGCTTCAGGGACGCGGTCATGGAGGCGGTCGAGGCGGCCGCGAAACGGGCCCGTGAGCTTTCCGCATTCTGAGCGGCGAGGCGGACCCGGCCCCAGGGTCCCCAAGGAAAAGCCGTGGAACGTTTAAAGAGGAGAACCCTTGATGTTCGTTTTCGCCAACTTCCTGAGCGCCCTGGCACAGCTGCTCGACATAGGGCTCACCCTGTACATGTGGGTCATAATAATAAGGGCGCTCATAAGCTGGGTGAACCCGGACCCCTACAACCCGGTGGTGAGGTTCCTCTACTCCGTGACCGAGCCGGTGCTCTACAGGGTGAGACGGTTTCTCCCCTTCATGGGGGGGCTCGATATCTCCCCCATCGTGGTCATTTTCGCCATATACTTCTTCAAGGCCTTCGTCATAACCACGCTTGCGGAATTCGCCTTTAAACTGAAGACAGGAGGCGGTCTATGAAGATCACACCCATGGAGATAAGAAGCCATCACATCAAAAAGACCATGCGCGGGTACGACGTCCGCGAGGTGGAGCTCTTGAAGGACCTCTCCGCAGAGGCCCTCGAGGAGGCCAACCGCGAGGTGATGCGCCTCGAGGAGAAGGTCCATGACCTCGAGGGAAGCCTCGGCGAGCACGTGAAGAACGAGCTGATGCTCAGGGAGACGATCACGACGGCCCAGAAGATGGTGGAGCACATAAAGGGAAACGCCAGGAAAGAGGCGGAGCTGATCGTGGCCGAGTCGAAGCTCCGGGGCGAGGAGATAGTACGGCTGGCCCAGACGAGGGCCACGGAGATAAGGGAAGAGATAATGAGGCTCCGGCGTCAGCGCAACGAGCTCAACACCTCGATAAAGGCCATAATAGACTACCACTCGAGCACGCTGCTTCTCGACGAGGAGGAGTCCTTCCTCGCCGACACGGAGCTCGACAAGCTCAAGTTCCTCCCCAAGTAGGCGCCCCGCGGGCCCGGGCAAACCCCCGGGCCCGCCCGAGGGCATCCTTACCCGAATTATGCCAGATGACCCCTCAGCCGGCCCCAAACTCCCCCCCTTCATCGAAAGCCGCGAAGGGGTGGTCTATCTCAGGGTCAGGGTAAAGCCGAGGGGGAAGAGGGCCGCTATAGAAGGCGTGCACGGCGCTTCCCTCAAGGTGACCATTACGGCCCCCCCGGTGGAGGGCGAGGCCAACAGGTGCCTTGTGGACTTTCTCGCGAGGCTCCTCGGGGTAAGAAAGAGCCGGATATCGATAGACTCCGGCCTCAAGTCGAGAGAGAAGAGGGTCAGGATAGAGGGCATGAGGGCCGAAGAGGTCGCAAGGGCCCTCTCCTGAGGGCTCCCCTGAAATAGAATACCCCCTCAAAAAAAGAGGGACGCCTTCATCTCACGAAGGCGTCCCTCCTGTCATTTCGCGTCCGGCCGGGGGGGGGCGGGGGCCGGGAGGCCTCAGCCCTCGCTGAATCCCTTGAGGAGCTTGGCCCTGGTGGGGTGCCTGAGCCTTCGGATGGCCTTGGCCTCTATCTGGCGGACCCTCTCGCGGGTGACGCCGAGGACCTTGCCAACCTCCTCGAGTGTGTAGTCCTGTTTCTCCCCGATGCCGAACCTCATCCTGAGGACCTTCTTCTCGCGCGGGGTGAGGCTGTCGAGGACCATGTTCGTCTGGCCGGAGAGGTCCCTCTCTATGGCCGCGTCCGCGGGCGAGGGCGACTTCTCGTCCTCGATGAAGTCCCCGAGCGAGCTCTCCTCGTCGTCCCCTATGG
>JBHHVK010000040.1:0-13244 GCA_046754205.1 Thermodesulfobacteriota bacterium | reverse complement strand
TGGTGGGCCGCACAGGGCTCGAACCTGTGACCCGCTGATTAAGAGTCAGCTGCTCTTCCAACTGAGCTAGCGGCCCAACGCTGCAAACGGCGCACGCGCCGTCGTTTTACATGCTTCAAAGGGCGGAGCCGGTCCGGCAACCACGACCGAATATCCCCCCCTACCCCCGCCCCGGCTTAACAGGCCGCCCCACCCGGGTTAACAAGGCCGCCGATGCGCCTGAATCAATTTACCGGGCCACCCGGGTTTAACAAGGCCCCCTGTTAACAAGGCCCCCGGATTTAACAAGCCCCGGGGCTTCACAAAACGCCCCCCGCTTGATCGCCCCCGACACTGGCGCGCCTGAGAGGATTTGAACCTCCGACCCTCGGCTTCGGAGGCCGATGCTCTGTCCACTGAGCTACAGGCGCAGAATAGCTGTCAATCTATACAAGGTACAGAAAAAGGGGGGTTATGTCAAGGGAAGATGCCTACGTCCCGACCGAGGGCGGAGGGGAAACTTTAGGCTTGCACTATCCCCGGGGTATATTAAGATAGGGCCTTGCCCCTGCCGGAAGCACCACGCCGGCAGGGGCGAACAATCCCGGGGCGCGGCACCAGGCCCCGGAAAAACCCGCAAAGGGGTCAGGCGCATGTCCGAATATCTCCTGTTAGGTCTCGCCGGCATAGTGATCCTCGGCATAAGCGCCCAATGGCTCGCCTGGCGCCTCCGGATACCGTCCATACTCCTGTTGCTCGTCCTCGGGCTCCTGGCCGGGCCCGTCACCGGCATAATCCACATAGACGTGATACTCGGCCCCGTGCTCTTCCCTGTGGTTTCCCTCTCGGTCGCCATCATACTCTTCGAGGGGGGCCTCAGCCTCAAGCTCAGCGACGTGAAGGGCATGGGGGGCGTGACCTACAGGCTCGTTACGGCCGGGGCCCTGGTGAGCTGGCTCCTCGGCGCCGGGGCGGCCCGATACATCCTCGGGCTCGACGCCCCGCTCTCGCTGCTCCTCGGGGCGATACTCATGGTCACGGGGCCCACGGTGATACTCCCCATGCTGCGCCAGCTGAGGGCGAGCGACAGGGTGGCCTCGGTCCTCAGGTGGGAGGGGATACTCATAGACCCCATGGGGGCCGTCCTGGCCGTCCTCGTCTACCAGACGATGCTTACGGGCGCGGCGGAGAACCTGCCGGCCATGGCGCTGCTCGCGGGCATCGGAAAGACCGTCCTCATAGGCGGCGGGCTGGGGGTCGCGGGGGCCGCGGCCCTGGTCCTCCTCCTGAGGGCCTACTGGATACCCGACTTCCTTCAGAACCCGGTCTCCCTCATGACGGTCATCGCGGTCTTCACCGCTTCAAACCTCCTCCTCGACGAATCGGGGCTCCTGGCGGTGACGGTCATGGGGGTGGTCATGGCGAACCAGAGGATGGTGGCCGTCAAGCACATGGTCCAGTTCAAGGAGGACCTCGGCGTGCTGCTCATCTCAGGCCTCTTCATCATACTCGCCGCGCGGCTCCGGGTCGAGGACCTCGCGCAGCTCAACTTCTGGAGCTTTCTCTTTCTCGTCTGCCTCATAGCCGTCGTCCGCCCGGCCTCGGTATTCGTATCGACGGTCTTTTCGGACCTGCGGTGGAAGGAGAGGGCCTTTATCGCGCTGCTCGCCCCCAGGGGCATAGTCGTTGCGGCGATAGCGAGCGTTTTCGCCCTCAGGCTCATGGAGGCGGGCCACGGCCAGGCATCCGAGGTGCTGCCCGTGACCTTTCTGGTCATCATAGGGACCGTGGCCTTCTACGGGATAGGGGCGGGGTACTTCGCCCGGAGGCTCGGGGTCCTCCAGCGGAACCCCCAGGGCGTGGTGATACTCGGCGCCCACTCCTGGGCCGTGACCATCGCCGGGATGCTGCAGGAGTCGGGCTTCAAGGCGGTGCTCGTCGACACCAACAGGAGCAACATCTATGCGGCGCGCATGGCCGGGCTGTCGACCTTCTACGGGAGCGGGCTTACTGAGTCGAGCCTTACGGGGATAGAGATGGACGGCCTGGGCAAGCTCCTGGCCCTGACCCCGAACAACTCGATCAACTCGCTCGCCACGCTTCACTTCTCAGAGGTATTCGACAGGTCGGAACTCTACCAGCTCCAGCCGAAGGAGGAAGAGGAAAAGCGGGAGAAGGAACGGGTGGTGAAGCATCTCCGGGGGAGGTATCTATTCGGGCCGGAGATAACCTACGGCTACCTGGCGCGGCGCTTCGCCCTCGGCGCCGTGCTCAAGAAGACGCGGCTCACCGAGGAGTTCGATTACGAGGCCTTCAGGGAAAGGTACGGGGAGGGCACGGTGCCGCTCTTCCTGATAACGGAGACGGGCAGGCTCGTGGTCTTCACCTCGGAAAAGCCGCCCGCGCCCAAGCCTGGGCAGACCGTCATAGCGCTGGTGGACCCCATAGAGGAGAAGGCGGACAAACTCGAAAGGCCCGGGCTGAAGCCGACGCCCAGGCCTCCGGATGGCGGGCCGAGCCGGCCTGGCGGGCCGAGCCGGCCTGGCGGACCGAGCCGGCCTGGCGGACCGAGCCGGCCTGGCGGACCGAAGGAAAAGCTCCCCTGAGCCCCCCGGCCCTTTCAACCCCCGGCGCCCCGCCCCTTCTATACGCCGGCCCCCTCGACGGGCCCGCCCGTAAGGACGTCCTCGGACTTCTCGTGCCTTGCGGCTATCTTTCCGGCGAGCCCGGCTATGGCGGCGAAGTCGTCTTCGGTGGGCTTTCCCTTTATCATCACCGGCTCTATCATCTCCACCTTGAGGTTGCCCATGAGGCCCGTTATCTGCTCCACCATCCTCCCGCCCCATCCATAGGAACCTATGATGGAGGCGAACTTGAGCTTCGGCTTGAGCGAGTTGGCCATGAAGACGGCGGAGACGACCAGCGGGTGCGCGCCGAGGAGGACCGTGGGAGAGCCGATGACTATCGTGGCTGCGTCAACGAGGCTCATGGCGAGCTCTCCCATGTCCGAGACCGCCATGTTGAACCTCTCCACCACGACCCCCCTCTGCGAGAGCTCCTCGGTTAGCACGTCCACCATCTTCTCCGTGGAGCCGTGCATGGAGGCGAAGGGTACAACCACCTTGTTCTTCACCTTTTCCGAGACCCACTCCCTGTGGGCTTCCAGTATCATGCCGGTCGAGCCGTGGGCCGGGCCGTGGCTCGGCGCTATGACGTCCATGTCGAGCCCGGATATCCTGTCCATGTGCCTGGCTATGATGGACCTGAAGGGCATCATCACCTCGGAGTAGTAGCGTTTGGCCTCCTCCCTCACCTTCCAGCCGTCCTCGTAGAATACGCCCGAGGCGGCGAGGTGCGAGCCGAAGAGGTCGCAGGTAAAGAGGACGCGATCTTCGGCGAGGTAGGTGAACATCGTCTCCGGCCAGTGGACCCAGGGTGCGTAAATGAACTCGAACGTCTTGCCCCCGAGAGAGACCTTCTCGCCGTCCGCCACCGTGCGGACCCTGGCTTCGGGTATGCGGAGGTGGTCCATGAGCAGGGCCCTGGCCTTGGTGGAGGCGAGCACGACGGCCTCGGGGTACCTGTCGAGGACGGCCGGTATGGCGCCGGAGTGGTCCTGCTCGGCGTGGTGGGAGACGATGTAGTCTATGCTTTCGACCTCCTCGAGCTGGCTTAAGAGTACTTCCGTCTTGGAGGGCTCGACGGTGTCGAGGAGCGCGGTCTTCTCGGACCCCACAACTAGGTAGGCGTTGTAGCTGGTGCCGTAGGGCAGCGGTATGAGCGAGTCGAAGAGGCGTCTATCCCAGTCGACCGCGCCGACCCAGAAGACCCCGTCCTTTATCTTCTTCGGCTTCATAGGCACTCCTTTTACAACTGATGTAAGGACCTTTCCCGACCGGAAAGGGAATATTTAATGATACAACCATTCACCGGGACAGTCAACCGCGCGGGCCGGGAAAGGGTTCCGGAGGCCGCGCCCTCACGGCTCATGGCTCCGGGGTCAGGTGGAGGGGAAATGGGCGTTGGTAAGGAACGCCCGGGACGCCGGCTCAGTGCAGGGCCTTCCACTTGGGGTCGAGGGACCTGACGTAGGCCTTGAGCTCCCTGGCAAAGGGGCTCCACGCCTGTATCTCCTCGTAGAAGACCTCGCTTATGCAGTACTGGAGCCTCAGGACGTCCCCGCGGCAATAGTCAGGCAGGAGGCCGGAGAAGAAGAACCCCACGGCCTCGGCCATGCCCGTGCCCTCGGGCGCGGCCGGGTCGGTAAGGGGGAGGTCGAGGTATATGGTATTGAATCCCTTGTCGGCCAGCTCCATGCGCTTGGCCCTGACGCGCCTGTCGAGGTCGGCCCCGATGGTCTTTACCGATATCACCGCGGTCTTGTGGAAGGGCTTTATCTTGAGCGCAAGGCTCGACTGCTCGGGCAACGCGGCGGGGCGGGTGGAGGGCTCGGAGAAGGCCCTGTCCACCCCGATCCCGGAGTAGATTTCATCGAGCATCGCCTTGTGGCGGGCGGGGACGAAGACCCTGTACCGCTCCGCCCCCCTGAGGTATTTGAAGAACGTCATCACCGAGCCCGCGCCCTTGAGGTTCATTTCACAGAGCGGCTGTACGGAGCTCGGTGGGATGCCGCCGAGCTGGAGGGCGGTCTCGGAGAAACCGAACTTGAGGTTCGTCTTCTGGCTCAGGTTGTGCATGGTGAAGGCGTTGCCGTAGAGGGCGAGAAAACCCCTCTCGTCGGCGACCTTCAGGAGGTAGTCGAGGAGGCTTTTCATGAGGCCCCTGCCGCGGTAGTTGGGCAGGACCACGGCCACCCCTATCTCGCCCACGCGCCTGCCGGGCCGGGGCTTGATGGCGAAGTGGGCGATGACCTCGCCCCTGCCGTCGCCGCCGCCCGTGACCGCCACGGCCGAGATCATGCGCCCCTCCCTGTTGGTTGCCACTATCCTCTCCGGGAAGTAGAGGTCCTCGTTCAGGTAGGTGTACCTGTAGGCCCTGTAGATGCACCTCGAAACCTGTGTCGCCTCATCGAGGTCCATGAGCCTCAGCTCGTAGTCGAGGTCCCTCGACGGGATATCGCACCTGGCCGGCATGTCGCAGTAGTCATAGGCCGTGAGGTCCTCCGGCGGGAAGAACTCCTCTATGTGGCGTCCCTTGCGGTACTTGAAGAGCATCAGCTCCTTGCCGTCGCGCCCCCTGTTGGTGAAGACCACGCTGTCCATGTTCTCCTTCATGATGCGGATGCCGTGGCTCGAACGGCCGCCGTCGTCGAGGTCCGACGAAAAGGGCATGCCCATCTCGTCTATGGTAATCCTGAGGCCATCGCGCTCCAGGTCGAAGGTGATGGTGAAGGACTCCTCCTCGCAGGGGTCGAAGGCGTGGAAGAGGACGTTCTTGAAGGCCTCCTTCAGCGCCGTCATCACCTCGCCGGTCTCCTTCTCCGTAAAGCCCGCCTTCCTGGCCAGAGCCTCGCAGTAGGACTGGACCACGGAGATATACCCCGGGTCGTTGGGCACGGTAATGGTGGAGGTCCTCTTCATCAAAGGCGTTCTCCTTCTGGGGTCCGGGGGGGCCTGGGGGGGCCTGGTGGCCGGGATCGACTGATTCGCGGCGGATATATTAATTATATCAAGTACGCTGAAAATTTCAAAGAATATCCACCGGTTCCATCCGTCCCACGGGGGTGGCCCCGATCCTTTTTTTGCGCTATACTTGGATGGTTTCCATCTCTCCAACCAAGAAAAGGCGCGGGGTCTTCATGGGTACATTCCGCTCAAAACTCTTTGCGGCCTTTGCGGCCGTGGTGGTCCTTGCGGCCCTCGTCTGGTTTATTGCCGTTGACCTGGTAATCGAGCACGCCGTGGAAAGGAAGGGCACGGAGACGGTCGGCGCCCTCGTGGAGGTCGAAAGCGCCGATCTCGCCCTCTTCCCCATGGGGCTCACCCTCACCGGGGTTCAGGTCACCAACCCGAACAGGCCCATGACCAACGCCATCGAGGCTAAAAGCATCTCCTTTACCCTCGACGGCCGGATGCTCCTTTCGAGCAAGGTCCACATCGACGACATGTTGGTCGAAGGGGTCCGTCTCGGCACGCCGCGCAGGACCTCCGGGGCCGTGGCAGGGGCCCGCCCCGCCGTACCCGTCCCAGAGCCGCCCGCCGGCGGGTTCAGCCTCCCGGCCTTCACCATGCCCGACCCCGCGAAGATACTCGCGTCCGAGGAGCTTGCGACCGCCGGCGAGATAAAGGCGCTTTCCTCCGATATAAAGTCCTCCCGCCTGCGCTGGGATACAAGGGTCGAGGGTCTGCTCGACAGGGCCAAGATAGACGGGTTCAGGAAGAGGGCCGAGGCGATAAAGGCGGCCGGAGGCTCCGGGCCCATGGGGATGATCTCCGTCGCCGGGGAGGCGGCGGCCCTTCAGAAGGATATCAGGGCCTACGTCTCCGGACTCGAATCGGCGACGAGGGACCTCAGGGCGGAGATAGGGGGCTACCGGGAGAGGATCGAGGCCCTCAAGGCCGCCCCTGGAAAAGACGCGTCGCGGCTGATGAAAAAATACGGGCTCACCACCGAGGGCGTCGGCAACCTGAGCCGCCTGGTCTTCGGCCCCGCCGTCGCCGGGTGGGTCGAGCCTGCAATGGCCTGGTACGAGAGACTCGCCGTGCAGGCCGGAAACGGTGCGGCCGGCGAGGCCCCGGAGGAAGCGGCCGGCGAGCCCCGGTTCCTCATAAAGAAGGCCCTGGTCACGGTGGACCTTCTGGGCGGGACCGTTGAGGGGACGCTCAAGGACTTCACCACAGAGCAACAACCCCGGGGGAGGCCCGCCACCATGGTCTTCACCGGCCGCGGCCTCAAGGGCCTGGTTTCGCTGCGGCTCGACGGCGTCTTCGACCGCACCGTGCCGGCAAGGCCGTCGGACAGCGTCTCCCTCGACATCAAGGGCCTGGAGCTCGGCGGCGTGGAGCTTATCGACTCCGGGGGACTTGCCGCCGCGCTCACGAAGGCGAAGGCCGACATATCCGTCGAGGTGGTAATCGGCAGGGGGGCCGGAGGGGCGGCGGGCCGCGGCGGCGGGCCGGTCGAGGGCACGTTGAGGGCGGTCTTCGACCCCGTGGTCATTGACGCGAGGGCCGGCAAGGACCGCCTTTCGAAGATACTGGCCGGCACGCTTTCAGGGATCAAGTCCTTCGACCTCAGGGCCGGGATATCCGGTACTCTGGACGACTACGACATGACCCTCAGCTCGGACATGGACCGGCTCCTCTCCGCCGCCGTCGACGGCCTCGTGAGGGATGAGGCGGCGAGACTCGAAGGCAGGCTTACCCGGGAGATCAGGGCGAGGACCGAGGGGCAGAGGGCCGACCTCCGAAGGCGCCTCGAAGGTCTCGGCCTCCTCGCCGGCAAGCTCGCATCGCGCCGGTCCATCGCCGATGAGATATTAAGCGGCATCGGCCCGGGCGGACCCGGCGGCATTAAACTCCCCTTCTGAAGGCCCCTCCAGAGACGACCCGCCCCGGAGGAGGAAAACAACTGTTGAGGCTTTTTCCTAATTGAGATATCTTTGTCGCAGGCCCCCGGGCGCGCCCGGGGGGACGAGGGAGGGATAGTGGAAGGGATTGCAGACCTTCTGAAGGACGTACCAATAATCTATCTCGGGGCGGCGGCGAGCCTGGTGGCGGGGGCGGCCACGGGCCTCGGCGCGCTCCCCGTGCTCTTTACGAGGAATATCTCCGGGAAGGCCCAGGACGTGATGCTCGGCTTCGGCGCGGGCGTGATGCTGGCCGCCACTTCCTTCTCCCTCATAGTCCCCGGCATAGAAACGGCCATCGAGGACACCGGGAGCGCCCCGCTCTCGGCGCTCATCGTCACCTTCGGCATACTCCTCGGAGGGGTCTTCCTCTGGGCCAGCGACAAATACTCGCCGCACGAGCACTTCATAACGGGGCCCGAGGGCTCCGACCCAAGGAACATAAAGAGGCTATGGCTCTTCATCATTGCCATAACGCTCCATAACTTCCCCGAGGGCCTCGCCGTGGGCGTGGGTTTCGGAGGTGGCGACATACCGGGCGGCGTGGCGCTCGCCACCGGCATAGGGCTTCAGAACATCCCCGAGGGGCTCGTGGTGGCCCTCGCCCTCCTGCGCGAGAAGTACCCCTTGAGGGACGCGCTCGTCATACCGCTCCTGACCGGGCTCGTCGAGCCGGTGGGGGGGGTCATGGGGGCGGGCGTGGTCACCGTGGCGAGGCCGCTCCTGCCGCTCGGGCTCGCCTTCGCCGCCGGGGCGATGCTCTTCGTCATAAGCGATGAGATAATCCCGGAGTCGCACAGGAAGGGCTTCGAAAAGGAGGCGACCGCCGGGGTGATGGTGGGCTTCGTGGTGATGATGTTCCTCGACGTCACCCTCGGGTGAGCGGAGGACGGCTTGAAAAGAAAAGGCGGGCCAGGGCCGCCGCCGAGATTCCCTATCTCTGGCGACAGGACCCATGGCCCGCCTTTTTAAATCGAGGGGAGATGCCCGGGTCGCGGCTGGCGACGACGGCCGGTGAGCCGCCGCGCCGGCAGAAACCCGCAGCCCCTGAGATGGCTAACTTTCCGGTTGCTCCGTGCGGCCCCCTACTTCTTCTTTGCGGTCTTCTTCGCGGCCGACTTCTTCTTTGCCGGCTTCTTCGCTGCGGTCTTCTTCTTCGCCGGGGCCTTTCTGGCCGGCTTCTTCTTCGCCGGGGCCTTCTTCGCCGGCTTCTTCTTCGCTGCGGTCTTCTTCTTCGCAGCAGCAGCGGCCTTCTTCTTCGCGGCAGCGGCCTTCTTCTTCGCAGCAGCAGCGGCCTTCTTCTTCGCGGCAGCGGCCTTCTTCTTCGCGGCAGCCGCCTTCTTCTTCGCAGCAGCCGCAGCCTTCTTCGCAGCAGCCGCAGCCTTCTTCTCCTGGTCACTGATGATCTTCTTGGCCGCCTTGATGTCGATCATCTTCCTCTCGATCAACTTCTTGAGAGCGCCCTTCGTGGCGGCGTCGGAGGCGAGTTTCATGGCCTCCCTGAGCTTGCCGAGAAGGACCTCCGCGCGCTTCTGCACATCCTTTAGAGCAGCCGTAACGGATTTAGCCATACTCTCTCTCCTTTCGGTTTAGGACCTCGCGCTTAACTTAGCAAAGTTAAAGACGCGAATCAACCATTTTATAGATTTTCGTTCCGGTGAATCTTACGCCGGGACAACGCTAAAAAAACTTTCCTCCTCTTCACAACCGACCCACCGCAGGTGCGCGCGTAAAGGCGCATGAAAAAATTTTCAGCATACCGTGCGGCGCGCCTTATTAAATCATTTCGGCCCCATCAATAGAGGCCTTTAAGGATTCTTTGCTCTTTTAGACAAATGGGATTCTCCCATCGCCGCGCGCGCCGGGGAGGAATTTTTTCAAAGGGAGGGGACCGGCGACCGGTAGCGCCCGTTGTGCTTCGGCCCCGGTCTAATCGCCGCCGCGCCTCATGGCCCTTCTTACGTACTCGATGTTTCGTTGGGCCGTGGCCGAACCGGGGTCGATGGCGAGGGCGGCCTCGTACTGCTCCGAGGCCTCGGCGAATCTCCCGAGCCTGGCCAGCGCGTTGCCGAGGTTCACCCTGATGTCAGCGTCCCCTGGGTCGGTCTCCGCAGCCTTGCGGTAATGGAAGAGCGCCTCCTCGAACCTGCCCTGCGATGAGAGGTTGCCGGCGAGGTTGTAGTGTGCGTCTCCGTAGCCGGGCCTGATCTCTATGGACTTTCTGTAATACCGGTTCGCCTCGTCGATGAACCCGCGCCTGGTAAGGTCGTTCCCTATGTTATAGTAGGGGACCTCGTATGAGGGATTGAGCTCGATGGCCCTGAAGAAATGCTCGCGCGCCTCGTCCTCTCGGCCGGTGTAATAGAGGACGTTGCCGAGGTTGGTGTGGGCCATCCAGGCGGCGGGGTTCTTCTCCAGCGTATCTCTCCAGAGCGGCTCGAGCCCCTCGTATATCCGCTCCTGCGAGAAGCTGAGGGAGCCGAGGACGACGAGCACGACCGCGGCTACTCCGGTCTTCACGTACCTGGAGGCGGCGCCGGCCGGGAGGCGGCCGAGCCCCCAGGCCGCGTACCCTACCACCACGCCTATGACACCGAGGCTCGCCAGGTATTGAAAGTGGTCCGCCACGAAGGAGTACCTGAAGGGGTAGACGTTGAAGAACCCGAGGGCCGGCAGGAGGGTGAGGACGAAGTAGGCGAGCCCCCCGGCCGCCCACCTCCCGATCCTGCCTCTCAAAAAGTAGAGCGCGAGGAGCGCTGCGACGAGCGCGGCCGGATAGAGCCACGCGGCCGGGTCGCCGGGGTCGAGATTCCACCTCTCGTAAATGAAGGTGAGCTCGGCCGGCCACAGGAGTTTCGAGATATAGAACCACACGACGCGCCCGGGCAGCAGGAGCCGCTCCGCCGTGGAGAGGGCGAACTCGCTGCCGCTCGCCCCGACGAACTTCACCTCCCACACCACCGTGACAAGACCCATGACGAGCCCCACCGCGAAGAAGGGCACCAGGCGCAGTAGGTCCGTGCCCCTTACGGCGCGCCCCCTCATCCACCGGATGATGATGAGCGCCGGGGGGAGCGTGGAGGTCACGGTCTTGCTCAGGAGAGCGCAGAAGAAGAGGACGAGCGAACGCGCGTAGCTCCCCCTGCCCCCGCCGTCGTCGAACCTCAAGTAGCTCCCCAGGGCGGCGAGATAGAACAAACCCGACAATACGTTCTTGCGTTCCGATACCCAGGCCACGGATTCGACGTGCACCGGGTGGAGGGCGAAGACGAGCGCCACGGCGAGGGCCCCCCTCACGCCGAGGCGCCTGAATATGAGGTAGACGAAAAAGGAGTTGAGCGAGTGGAGGAAGATGTTCACCACGTGGTAGCCCATGGGGTTCGCGCCCCAGAGCTGGTACTCGAGCCAGAAGGACGAATAGACGAGCGGGTAGTACTGCTGGCTCTCGGTGGTGAACCAGATGCGCCGGAGCCCGTCGAGCCCTATCATGTGCGGGTTGGCGAAGACGTGGAACTCGTCGTCCCAGATAAACCCGGCACCGATGGCGGGGATGTATGCGATGAAGGTGCAGGCGAGGATGAGAAGAAAGGGGAGCCAGGGCGAGACCGCAGGCCCCGAACCTTCCGGAAGGTACGCCCCCGGCGCGGGACTATCGTAAGGGCGCGGGTTATCCGTCATCACCGGCGCGGCGGCGTAAGCCTTGTTGGGGAGATTTGTCCATCAATATCCGATATCGGCGATACCCGGGGCATCATCCGGAAAGACCCCCGCGCGGGCAAGCCGCGCGCGGCGGAGCACCCTTCGGGTGGAACGGAAAAGATTGGGCCCACGACGCCCGGGCGACGCCTCAGGCGTCGCTCTGGTTGATGAGGTCGGTGAACATCGTGCCCTTGATCGTGGTCCTCTCCCCGCACTTGGGGCACTTTATCACCGACCCGTCCTTCAGCTCACGAGCCATCTTGGCGAACTTCGTCTCGCAGACGGGGCAGGTTATGGTGATCTCTATGTCCTGCATATCTTTACCTCCTTTGTCCATGCTCTTTGCGGTCCGGCATTTCCTTTTACCACAAAACCACGGGCCGGGCAAGCTTCCGGCCCGTGGCAGGGTTTATTGCGCGGCCCTGCCGTTAATTTATTGAGAAAACCGTCGGTTCCTGTTATAATAGTTCAGTTTTCCAAAGAGATGGAAGGGATGTAAAAGGGGATATGGAGCGATGAGAAAGATTCCGTTCATCCTGGTTGGCCTCGTGCTCTTCGCCTCCATGGCGCATGCGGGTTACAGGGTCACCTCCGAGTACCTCGCGGGCGAGACTTCCGCCACCCGCATCGATCCCGAATCCGGCAAACTGTCCACGGTCCCGGTCAGGGTCTACGTGCTTATCGGCAAGAGGGATTACTACGATGACCTGACCTACATAGTCGCAGACCCGGACGGCAGGAAGTCGGAGGCCTTCCTCATGGAAAGGGGCCTGCCGGGGTTTCCTAACATAGCCACCCGGCAGGAGAGGAAAAAGTTCCTCAGGGCCCTCGGCAAGGGAAAGGTGCTGCTCGGCAAGGCGCTCAAGGAGGGTCTCGACAAGGAACAGCCCGTAGGCAGCTTCGTCAACTTCAACCTTTACCTCGTCCCCGGCCCAGAGGGCGGCCAGCCCCGGCTGAAGATACTCATGTCCAGCCTCGAAAGCAAGGAAAAGGCCGTCTTATACATGGATAAGGAGGGGCTCGATGGTTTGATGCCCCTCGTTAAAGAGGCCGGGGAGAGGATAAAGACCCTCAAGGAGGAGAGGACGAAGAGGAGGGAGGCGGCGCAGGAGGAGGCCGGGGAGGAAGAGTAGGCCCCGCCAGAGGAGCCCCCTGGCCGTCAGGCCCCCTTGCCCGCCGACGCTTCGCGCCCCTTCCTGAAAACGGCCGCCCTTTCGCCGTGAAAGCTCACCCGCAGGCCGTACCGCCCGGCTATCCACCTCATGGTATCGACCGAGTAGAAGCATACGTGGGTGGGGTCATCCTTGTACCTCCAGCTTGAAAAATCCTGATCGTCCTTGATAAGCCCTGTCATCACTCCCGCCAGCCCGCCCCCATTGACCAGCGATATCATCCGTCCCCACTCGGCCCCCGGGTTGTGAAAGTGCTCCACCGTCTCCGTGGAGATGAGAAAGTCGTATCCGCGCTCGAGCGCCCCGGCGTCGGGGGCGTAAAAGGGGTCGTAGTCTACGACGTCGAAGCCGCGCTCGCCGAGCATCACCGAGACCGTCGGCCCCGGGCCGGAGCCGTAATCGATCCCCACCGCGCCCTCGGGGAGCAGCGGTACTACGACGTCGATGAGGAGCCCGAGGAAGGCCCTGTAGCCAGGGTCCCCGGGGTCGTTCCGGTGCAGGTCATACCTACGCTTCTCCTCGACCGCCCCGGGGTGGTGGACCGGGGGGACATATACGAGCGAGCAGACCGGGCACCTCATGTACTCCCTCGACCGGTCCCTGTGAAACGCCTCCGACGGGGCGGAGCAGAGCGGGCACGGTGTTTCGCGATCCTTGCTCTCCACCTGTCGGCTCATGGACCGAGGCTCCGTTGACGTGTGCGAAGTGAAGACGGGCCGGCCCCCTGCAAGAGTGCCGGTCCTGAAATAAAAAAACGCGGCGGACCGCCGCGCCCCGGACTCGAGACCGGGGCCAATCTCCCCCGCCCCCGGCGTACCCCGGCCGCACCCCCGCCGCCCCAGTCAGCCCCTTTTATCGAGCCCCAT
>JBHHVK010000039.1:0-13255 GCA_046754205.1 Thermodesulfobacteriota bacterium | reverse complement strand
ATGCCAAGCTAATACCAAGAAAAGTTCGTGGTGCCAGGATGTTTTTAAATGATATACTTTCCCTTCACGCGAGGTGAAATTTGAAGGCGAATCGTATGGATATGGATAATGCTTTATAAGCTGACAGGGGTGGCCGGATTTGTCAGTAGAAAATGCGGTGTATCTCGCTGCATACTTTGGCAGTACCGCAGGCTTTCCGCCCGGCTATTTATATTGACAAACCCAATATTTGTATTTACAATGATGGTCGTTTAAGGTTCTATTTCCTCCTGGAGCGGCTAAACTCGTACAATTGAATAATACATCCTTAGGATATGAGACAACTTGGAGCCCCTATTCAGTTTTCAGCATCCTACATCCTCAGGTTCCCTTTTCTCCTCACACAAGCATTCGCGGACTCCCTTAACTTTCCGGGTAGGTCTATAACAAGCTCTACCAACCCCTCCGGCAGACCAACAATCTCGTTTGGTTCAGGACGACCCGTCTCGGTGCCACGGAGTCGAGGTCCCTTTAGTAGGCGATGGCATCACATCCCTTCTTATCCTGTTGTACTAATGTCTAATAAAGCGATACCCGCCGGCGTCATCATTAGTCAGTTCCCTCATCACTTCAGACTCCGCAAGGGTTGCAGTCTACCCTGCCGGGAGGTATAGAGGTGCTTAAGGAATACAACCGCACCATAAGAAAGTTTCAGCTGGTGCTGGACCTCGCCATAGCGGTGGTCTCTTTTGTTCTCGCCCACAGGTTAAGGACGGCGGGCTTCCCACTACTTCAACCCATGCAGCTGGGTGACCTCTCCCACTATCTGTTCCTCTTATACATAATACTGCCACTGTGGACTGTACTCTTCTATTACAACGCATCCAGCGCGTCCATCAGGGTAAAGACGCTCTTTATGACCGTTGTCCCTGCCCTGAAGATGGTCGTCATAGGCGGGGCCGCCCTTATGGCCATCCTCTTCGTCTTCAAGCTGGGGTCCGTAAGCAGGGGATTCCTCCTCGCATTCCTGGGAATCGACGCCGCTCTCATGGCCCTGGAGAGGATTTCGGTTGCGCTTTTTTTGCGGCATATACGTAAAAATGGGCGCAACTACAGAACCCTTGTCATTATTGGCACGGGAGCCAGGGCAATGGAGTTTGCCCGTAGGGTAATGGACCACGGGGAATGGGGGCTACATATCTCGGGGTTCGTAGACATAGAGCCACGGCGTGTCGGAAGGAACATCCTTGGCAGGAAGGTCATCGGACTTATTGATGACCTCCCTCATATCCTGACCAAGCACCAGATAGACGAAGTCGTTTTCCTCGGGCCGAAGTCCTGGTACGGGAGCCTTGAGACGGTCGCTCTGTCATGCGAAACCATCGGTATAAAGATGAGAATGGCCTGCGATTTTTTTCCGACCACGCTGTCCAAGATCCACCTCGACTCCATCGCCGACCTGCCGCTCCTGACCTTATCGCCCCCCCCTGACTATGGAGAGTTCCTTGTGGTCAAAAGGGCGGTCGATGTGGTGTTTTCTTCACTGATACTCGTGCTGGCCTCCCCGCTTCTTTTGCTCATAGCTTTAGGGATAAGGCTTACCTCTGAAGGGCCCGTATTCTATAGGCAGGAGAGGGCGGGCCTGAACGGCAGGAGGTTCAGGATATACAAGTTCAGGACCATGGTCCGGGACGCGGACGCCATAAAAGAGAGGCTTACGCACCTAAACGAGATGTCGGGCCCTGTATTCAAGGCCTCGAAGGACCCGAGGGTCACTCCCCTGGGCAGGTTTTTAAGGAAGTTCAGCCTCGATGAATTACCTCAGTTCTTTAACGTCCTGAAAGGCGATATGAGCGTAGTCGGCCCGAGGCCGCTCCCGGTCAAGGAAGCGGAAAATACGGACTATGCCTATCGCAGGCGCATGTCGGTCAAGCCCGGCATCACATGCCTCTGGCAGGTGAACGGCAGGAACAAGATAGGGTTCTCCGACTGGGTAAAACTGGACCTGGAGTATATAGACAACTGGAGCCTTTCCCTGGACTTCAAGATAATGGCCAGGACCGTCCCGGCCGTCCTCAGGGGCACGGGGTTATAAGCCGTGAGCGAGGAGCAAAACGAATACGAGATAAACCTGCTCGATTACTGGGCGGTGGTGGCGAGGCACCGGAAGTTAATCACCATGATTACTGCCGGGGCCTTTCTGGTCTCCGTTGTGGTAAGCCTCCTGCTTCCAAAGACCTATCTTTCCAGGGCCAGCATCATGCCCCCGCAGCAGGACAGCACCGTAGCCTCAGGGCTGTTGTCAAGCCTTCCTTTCGGGCTGGGCGGGGGGCTTCTCGGCTTGCAGACGCCAACCGACCTATGGGTGGGGATACTCAACAGCCAGTCGGTGAAGGACTCCATCATCGAGCGCTTCAACCTCCGGGAACTCTATGGCACAGAGACCATCGAGGATACCAGGGAGGTCCTGGACAAGGCGGTCACCATAGAAAAGTCAAAGGAGGAGATTATATCGATCTCCGTTGAGGACTGGGAGCCCGAAAGGGCCGCTTCCATGGCCAATGCCTTTATCGAGGAGCTCGACCGCGTGAACAGGGAGGCCGTCATGAGCGCCGGCAAACGCATGAGGACCTTCGTGGAGAAACGGCTCAACGAGGCGAAGTACGGACTCGCCGAGACCGAGAACAAGCTCAGGATATTCCAGGAGAAGAACAAGGCCGTCAAGCTCGACGAGCAGTCGGAGAGGACCATCGAGGTCATAGGCACGCTCAAGGGGGAGCTGATGGCCAAGGAGGTCGCCATGAAGACGCTCTTGAGCTACGCCACGGTGACCAATCCGAGGGTGGAGATACTGAAAGCCGAAATAGGCGAGTTGAAGGGGCAGCTCAAGGAGCTTACCGAGGGTAGTGGCGAGGGCGACATCTTCATACCAACGGGCGATATACCTCAGCTTGCCGTGGAGTACGCGAGGCTTGTGCGCGACGCCAAGGTACAGGAGACCCTTTTCGAGCTCCTGACCCAGCAGTACGAGTTGGCCAGGATCCAGGAGGCCAAGGACAGCCCGACGGTCCACGTGCTCGACGTGGGCAAGCCCCCCGAGAAAAAATACCGGCCTCAGAGGACCCTGATCGTTGTGGTGTCCACTTTTATGGCCGGCCTTTGCGCCGTACTGGCCTCTTTTATAATGGAATACACGCAAAAGAGCGCGGAGCGCTTTTCAGGTTCCTGACGAAAATCCCGCTGCTTGGAAGTCCGACGCCTGGACTGTGCCGATAAGACCACCGTGCCCCGGCGCTCCGGCGCCGGGTGCGCATTCCCCGGTATGGCCACCACTTTTCATACCCTCTTTATTTGAACGGTCGGGTTCAGGGGACTATTCACCCGTCACTCTGACTATGAGATTGCGGGAGAGAGCCTTGCTCTCCGGCGTTGATCTCACGCAGGCAAAGGAATGAGCCATACAGAGAATAGAGAGTCGGCCGATGACATGAAGAAGGTCGCCAGGGGCGCCGGCATCACCTTTGCCGGCGCCGTTTCGGGACGGGGCCTGTGGTTCCTCTCGCAGGTCATCATCGCCAGGTCATTTGGAGCCGAAGTCTTCGGCCTCTACATACTCGGTCTGATGGTGCTGAAGGTAACGGAGTTGATAGCCCGTTTGGGCCTCGACTCAGGCGCCATGAGGTACGTATCCATCCATCGCAAGACCTCCCCCTCCAGCGTAAAGGGCGTACTGCTGTGTTCTCTTCTGCTCTCTTTCGTCAACGGGGTCTTTACCGGCCTGATAGTCTACTACCTTGCCGGCTTCATATCGGGCGTGATATTCCACAACCCCGAGCTCAAAGGCATAATAAGGCTCTTCGCCTTCTCCGTTCCCTTCATGTCAGCCATGATGGTTACGGCAACGGCCTCGCAGGGGTTCCATACGGCCAGGTATCTCGTCTACATAAAGGACATTATCCAGCCCCTGGCTAACATCGTCCTGATAGTCCTGTCATTGGTCCTCGGGTTTGGCATCACGGGGGTGTGCCTCTCCTTTGTGGCGTCATATCTCATAGCCCTCGTGGCCGGGCTCCATCTCCTGTCGGCCCGCTTCCCGGGATTGCGGGACAGGACCCTGCGGCCCGCCTTCATCAACAGGGAGCTCGTCGCGTACTCTATCCCTCTGCTCTTCAACGGTTTCCTTCTTTTCATGATCAACTGGACGGACGCCATAATGCTCGGTGTCTTCAAGACGTCCGCGAGCGTCGGGATATACCGCGCCGCCTCACAGGTGCCGATGTTCCTGGGCCTGATAATGGTGGCCTTCACCTCCATCTACGGCCCCGCGATAGCAGAGATGCACCACGGGGGCGAGCGCGGGCGCATGGAGGCAATATTCAAGGCGACGGCCCGCTGGGTCTGCATCCTCGCGCTCCCGGCCTCTCTTCTGCTCATTTTTTCGTCCGAAACCATAATGTCAATCTTTGGAAACGATTTTGTAGCGGAAGGCGCTTACGTGCTCATGGTCCTGGCGGTGGCCCAGCTTGTAAACTGCGCGACCGGTCCGGTGGGCTTCACTCTTAACATGACGGGCAGGCAGAACGTCGAGTTGGCCAACTCACTCGTCCTGTTGTTGGTCAACGTCGTGCTCAACTACCTGCTCATACCCAGATACGGCGCCATCGGCGCCGCAGTCGCCACCGCCATATCAATCTCATCCATAAACGTCCTGAGGGTCCTTGAGGTCTTTTTTTTCTACAGGATGCACCCTTTCAGCCAGGCCCACCTCGGCATGGCCGCGGGGGGGGGCGTCTCCATCGCACTTCTCTACCTGCTCGGTCGTCTTACCGCGGGGCAGACGCAGTTCGTAGGGGTCCTGTCAAACGTCGCGGTCGTCGGCGCAGTCTTTGTTCTCTTTTTCTTCTTCACCGGTCTGAGGTTCGAGGACAGGATGATAGTGAACGCCATAGCGGAAAAACTCCATATACGCGCTTTCAAGGCCTGAGCGGACCGGCTCTCCAATGCTGCAGGGATATGGCGGCGGCGCCAGGACCCGATGGGCGCTAAAAAAAGGGGTCCTGTAGATATTGCAAAGTTTTTGGGAATGTCGGTATGCCGAAGAAGATTGATTTGATGATCGTGGGGGCGCAAAAATCGGGCTCCACCTCCCTTTTCCGCTACCTCTCCGAACACCCGGAGTTTCATGCGCATCGGCATAGCGAGATGAGCTTTTTCATGTACGACCATGAGTACCGGGAAGGTTATGAAAGGGCGTTCTCAAGGTACTTCGGAAGGTTTCCGGCCGGCAAGAGCGTCCTGCTCGCCAAGCACGCCATGGCCATGTATTCGGGGACCGCCCTGGAGCGCATCCACCGGCACAACCCGGACATCTGTATCGCCGTTATCCTCCGTAACCCTTTGGATCGCGCGTACTCCGCCTACTGGTACGCCCGCAGGAACGGTTGGGAGGACGCTTTAACCTTTGAGGACGCCCTCGACAGGGAGAAGGCCCGTCTCAGGGAAGGGTGGCTCAAGTGGCGCAACAGCGCCTATGTTTTCAACGGTTCATATTACCCGCATGTAAAAAGGCTATATGACACCTTCGGAGAGGGCCGTGTCCATGTCTTCTTGCTCGAAGACCTTCAGAAGAGTCCGCTCGATGTCTGCAAGGCCTTGATCTATCATTTCGATGTGAGCGCAGATTTTGACCCCTCTGTGGCTAAGAGGCACAACAGGGGTGGAATGGCCCGCTCGGAGGGCCTTGCCAGGGCCTTTGCCTGGTTCATCCAGCCAGATAACCCTGTTAAGAACGCAGTGCGCACACTTACACCTGATTCCCTGTCCTACAGGCTCAGAGAGGGGTTTTTAAAGCTGAACGAGAGGGAGTTTACACCGCCTCCCATGGACCCCGGGACGAGGACAAGGCTCGCCGGGCATTTCAGACCTTTAAACTGCAGGCTGGGAGAACTGCTGGGAAGAGACCTGGCAGGCTGGGGTGTATAGATGGAGATGCTGGCAGCCAAAAAAGACTGGATACGTCTTTTTCCCCTGCAGGTAGTCGCCGTTATCATGGTAGCCGCTGTGATAAGCCTGGCCGCGGCGTTGGGATATGTCTTTGACATCCTGATCATTCTCTTGCCTGTCACCGTACTCTGTTTTTATTCCCCGCTCGCAATACCCGTTTCCGCGATCATGCTTGCCCCACTCCTCGGAAGGACCGGGGACTCCTTGATAGGGCCTCTCAGCCCCATATCGATCATGGGATTGTGGTTTTTGTTGCTGGGCGGAACGGTGGTCGCCCTGAACCTCAAGAGGGTTTCCAGGGAAAGGTTTTTTTTTCTACCTCTGGCCCTGCTGTCGCTGGCCGTACTTTCCCTGGTAGTTTCGCCCTTCAAGGGCAAGACCGCCGTGGAGCTCATAAGGATCTTCTCCGTTTTCGTGATGCTGCCCCTGGGCTACCTCCTCTGCGGCAGGGAGAGAAATAGGAAGATAATCCTCTGCGCCATCCTTGCTTCGTCCATCATCCCTTTGACCGTCGGCCTTTATCAGTACGTTACCGGTGATGTTACGCACCTTGCCGAGTTCGCCGTCATGGCCGAGCAGAGGGACGACCTGGTACGCATATACGCCACGTTCTGGGACCACCATCCCTTTGCCATATACCTGATGGTCCTGTGCGGCGTTTTGTTCGTGTTCATGGTTTCCGAGCGGAGATCCATGTACCTCAAGCTGGCCTATTCAGTCCTTCTCGGCCTGTCCTTTTTTGAGCTTATATCGACGTACGCCCGCAGCGAGTTGATAGGCTTTTTCATCTCCGCGGCGGCGGCGCTGTACGCTTCAAGGAAGTTGAAGATAGGAATGATTCTGCTTGTATTGCCGCTGCTGGTGGGGCTGTTCTTCGTCACAGGGGTCTTCGACCGTTTCGCGGACCTGTTCCAGGCCCTGGACCTTCAATCCACCTTCAAGGAGAACACCCTGAAGACCAGAATTTTGATATGGATGACGGCGCTCCCCCTCGCGCTGCAACGGCCGGTGCTCGGCCATGGCGCCGATACCTTTTCCGAAGCCGTGGGCATAGTGGCCCACAACGATTATCTCGGTCTTTTTTACGACCTGGGGGCCGCCGGGCCATTGCTGTACGCGGGTTTCCTGTTCCTTGCGGCCGTCAAAACCTTCAAGTACGGGAGGTTGACATGGCTGAGTCCGTTTGACAGGTGCCTTGTCCTCATAACCTTCGGGCTTACCATAGCCATCATCATCCTCAGCACCGTCGAGAACCTTTTCGCCTCAACTACGCTCTGGTGGCTCTATCTCGTTCTTCTGGGCTGCGTCATGAGGGCCGCAAGGGAAGGGGCGCCATGCAAAGAGTAATACTAACCGTATCGCTTCTTCTCTTGGCGTTCCTGCCGGCAAGCTGCTGGAACGGGGGTGATATCCCGGGGGCCGGGGTCACCGGAAGCACCATCGGGCCGGTGGAAATCGATATAAGAACCAGGGGCGCCGTGCCCCTTTCGCGCGAGATATACGGCTTCAACACGACCATGATGGGGGGCGATTACGCCTATGACGACCGGGACTTCATGGCGCTCTCGGCGACGCTTAAGCCCGTCATCATGCGCTTTCCAGGCGGAAGCGATTCGAACTTCTACCACTGGCGGGAGTCCGGCTTCAGAAGGTCCGAGCTTGCGATATCCTACGGAGAGAACCTGAACCGGAGGAACCTCAATAACTTCGCGAGGCTCAGGAGGCGTAGGGGCGGGGTCATGCCTTTCGACGACTTCATGGACTATTGTCGAAAATACGGCATCAAGCCCTTGATCGTCGTAAACCTTTATACCGGGACCCCGGAGGAGAGTGCCGCATGGGTCAGGTACGCAAGGACAAAGGGGTACGAGGTCTACGGTTGGGAGCTTGGAAATGAGCCCTACCTGCCCTTTTACCGGAACAGGTTCCCCAACGTTCGGACCTACCTGGCTGAGGCCAAAAGGCACGCGAAATTGATGAGAGAGGCGGACCCGGGGATACGCCTCGCCGTGCCGGCGAATCCCGGAGTCTTCCACAACGGCTGGTGGTCATACGGTGCGCTATGGAACAAGGCCCTGGCCGGAGAGAACTTTTATGATGCCTACACCGTGCACACCTACATCAAATTAAAAGAGCACTTTGACGTGGGGTACAGGGATGACCCGGAGGCCTTTAAGGCGGGTCTCTTCGCGCTTACCGACAGGTCTCTCTCCAGGGCGGTGGATGGTTTCAGGAGGCTCTTCGGCGACAGGGAGATGTGGGTTACGGAGTGGAACATCATGAAGCCCCTCGATGAGCCCTTCAACGTTGCGGACACCCTCCTGCACGCCATGTACTGTGGGGATTTCTTCCTGGATATGGTCGAGCGGCAGGATGTCATCAAGGTCTCCAACTACCACACCATAGCCGGCCCGTGGAACGGTTTTCCCGTCTTTTCCCCGGTCTATTTCAACAGGGAGCCTTCCGGGAGGAGTATCAAGAGGTCCTGTTTCATGTCTTTCAATATCATCGGTGACGTATTCGCCGCCTCCAGCCTCTTCTATCCTCTTGCGCTCAAGAACAACGTTTCACCTCGAGACGTCACCCCCCCCCTGAGGGCCGTTGCCGTGGGCGGCGGCGGCGTCGTCTTCGTGCTTGTCAGCAACAGGTCGGGGGCTGAGGTGCCCGTACGGTTCTCGATGGACGGAAGCCGCCGGAGGGGGCCCTTTCCCTACAGGTTCCTGGGGGGAGAGAGGCTGACCCTTAGGGCGCGGAAGGGCGAGATGGAGGTACGCGCCATAGAACTTTCCTCAGAAGCCGTAATCCCGCCGAACAGCTTCGGGGTCGTTGAGCTGAGGCCGGCGAGTATGGCGAGGTGAGCGATGTCCATGCGTCTGCTCAACATAGGACAGAACTACCACGTAAGGGGGGGGTCTGACAAGTATATGCTCTCCCTTTCGGAGATGATGGCCAGGCGCGGCCACAAGGTCATACCCTTTGCCGCCTCCTCCGCTGACAACCTCCCGACCCCGTGGGAAAGGTATTTTCCCGTCGCCGCGGACTTCGAACGCCCCGGTCCGAGGGACATTGCCAGGTTCATCTACTCCCGGCCGGCGCGGGCCTCCATGAAGAGGCTTCTCCGCGACATTGAGGTTGACATGGCCCATCTGCATATCTATTATGGCAAGCTTACCGCCTCGATACTCGCCCCGCTCAAGGAGGCCGGGGTACCCGTGGTCCAGACCCTGCACGAGTACAAGACCGTCTGCCCGGTCTATACGCTCCACTCAGACGGGCGGATATGCGAGGACTGCCGGGGCAGGGCCTACTGGCGCGCCCTGCTGAATAGATGCAACAGGGGGTCGCGCGCGCGCTCGGCCCTGAGCGCCCTGGAGTCCCGCGTGTCGAGGGCCCTCGGGTCGGTCGGGAAGATCGACCACTTCATCGCGGTGAGCGACTTCCTCAGAAACAAGGTGGTGGAGCTGGGGTTGCCTGCCCACAAGGTCACCACGGTGCATAACTGCGTCGATGTCGATGGAACGGAGCCGGGTCGTATCCCTGGAAGTTACTTTCTGTACTACGGCCGCATCGAAAGGATAAAGGGGGTCTTCACGCTCGCGGAGGCCGCCTCGTCAACGGGCGTCCCGCTCTACGTGGTAGGCAGCGGCGGCGCGTTACCCGAGCTAAAAGGCTTCGTAGAGGACAGGGCGATTGACAACGTCAGGTTCCTTGGCTTCAGGCAGGGCGCCGAGCTCGAGAGGTTGATACGCGGGAGCATCTGCACCGTAACGCCTTCCGAGTGGTACGAGACCTTCGGTCTCACGCTCATCGAGTCCTTCGCCCATGGGCGCCCGGTCATAGCGAGCCGCATAGGCGGCATGACCGAGGTCGTCTCCCACGGCGAAGACGGTTTTCTCGTAACCCCGGGGAGCGTCGAAGAGCTCAGGGACAGGCTCGCGTGGATGGCCGCGCACAGGCGGGAGGCCGTGGAGATGGGAGCCGAGGGCAGGAAAAAGGCGGAGGAGCTCTTTAACGAGGAGCTCCATTATTCGAGGATAATGGACGTTTACAGAAAGGTCCTTTAGTTCATGCCGGCTCAGATAGATTATCTCTACATGAAGACGAGACCCACGAAGGTGATATCTCGGCTCATAAGCTACGCGTTCTTCGAGGGGCGTCCGGTTACCACGAGGGGGAGGTGGATTAACCCCCTGGTATTTGCGCTCTTTGAGATGGAAAAACGGCTCCCCCGGATCAGGAAGGTTGACAGGCCCGTCTTCATCCTCGGCACGGGCAGGAGCGGCACAACGATACTCGGCGTCGTGCTGTCCATGCACCGCGATGTGGGCTTTTTGAATGAGCCCAAGGCCCTGTGGCACTCCGTCCATTCCGGTGAGGACCTTATAGGCAGCTACAGCCGCGGACCGGCGAGGTACCGTCTCGGGGCCGAAGACGTTACGGAACGGACCGTAAGGGACGCTCACCGTATCTTCTCCGCCTACCTCGCCCTCACCAACTCCCGGCGGGTGGTGGACAAGTATCCCGAGCTGATATTCAGGGTTCCCTTCGTCCGGGCCATATTCCCCGACGCGAAGTTCCTCTTCCTCGTGCGAAACGGCTGGGACACCTGCACGTCCATAAGAAGATGGTCCGAGCGCCTGGGGGTAAGGGTAGACGAGGAGGTGCACGACTGGTGGGGTGTCGACAACCGCAAGTGGAGGCTCCTGGTGGAGCAGATCCTTCCCGAGGTTCCCTGCTTCAGAGACAACATCGAGGAGATAAAGGGGTTAAGCGATCACGCGGACATGGCGGCGCTCGAATGGGTGGTCACCATGAAGGAAGGGTTGCGCCTGCTCGACGAGTACCCCGGTGAGGTCCACATGGTGCGCTACGAGGAGTTCGTCTCGAGCCCCGAGAAGACGATAGGTGAGATGCTGAGGTTCTGCGCCCTGCCGCCAGACGACAAGCTTCTATCCTACGCGCGCGGCGTCCTGCACAGGGTCGAGCCGAGAAGGCCCTTCAGGCTCCACCCGGCCGTAGAGCCTGCCTTCCGCGAGACCATGCGGAGTCTCGGCTACGACGCTTGACCCGTCGCTGACTGAACCGACCTTAGGACTTCCATCAGAGGGACCCGGTTTTTACATGAAGATAGCACTTATCGGCACCCGCGGGGTGCCGGCAAGCTACAGCGGATTCGAGACCTGCGTGGAAGAGATGGGCAGGAGGCTCGTCGAGCGCGGCCACGACGTGACCGTGTACTGCCGCAGCAGCTACTACAGGCAGAGGCTCGACGATTACCTCGGGATGAAGCTCGTTTATCTGCCCAACCTGCGCACCAAATCGCTTGACACTCTCTCCCACACCTTTGTGTCGGTATTCCACGCCCTGGTCCGCGACTACGACGTGCTCATGGTCTTCAACGCGGCGAACAGCCCGGCGCTTCTCCTTCCGCGCCTCCTGGGCAGGAAGATTGCCATCAATACGGACGGGCTCGAATGGAAACGCGGCAAATGGGGCTCCCTGGCCAGGCGTTACTACAGGTTCGCCGAATGGCTCTCGACGAAGCTCGCGGACAGGATCGTCGCCGACTCGAGGGGTATTCAGGACTATTATCTCGACAGGTACGGGGTGGAGAGCTCGTACATAGCTTACGGCGCCTACGTTACGGAAAGCAGCAGGCCCGAGCTCCTGGAGCCCATGGGGCTGGAACCCGGAGGGTACTTCCTGCAGATAACGAGGTTCGAGCCTGAAAACAATCCTCTCCTTACGGTGAGGGCCTTCAAGGAGCTCGACACCGACAAGAAGCTGGTCCTTGTGGGAGGGGTGCCCTACAGGAGCGCCTACGCCGAGAGGCTGGCCGTCGGGGCCGCCGACGACCCGCGCATAATCCTGCCCGGCTACATCTTCGAAAAGGAACTCGTAAACGAGCTCTGGTGCAACTGCTACGCCTACGTGCACGGCAACGAGGTGGGCGGGACGAACCCGGCGCTGCTCCAGACCATGGGGAGCGGCTGCTTCACCATCGCCATAGACGTCCCTTTCAGCCATGACGTCCTGAGGGACTCGGGCATCTTCTTCGCCAGGGACCCCGGAGACCTCGCTGCAAAGATGAAATGGGCCCTTGAGCACCCGGACGAGCTCGCCCCATACAAGGCAAGGGCCAGAGAGCGCATCAGGGCGCATTACTCCTGGGACCATATAACCGACGGATACGAGTCCCTCTTTGGCGAGCTCTGCGGCCTCGTCCCCCCGGGCCGGCGGTCGGACCCGGAGAAGGCTTAAGCCCTGCCCTTCAAACCGCCCACGTCGACGTCTCTCCCTCCCGGTTTGCCCATCCCGCCAGCTAAGGGCAGAATGAAGAGCCATACCAGGTGTAGTGGGGCAGGTACTGGCTTACGTTCACCGAGAACGTACCCGAGGTGTGGCCCGTGACCTTGAATACGTTCCACTTGCTGTCGGCGACGGCCTGCCCGGCGCAGTTGATGGATGCGGACGGGTGAATCTCATACCAACCATTGCCCCACCCCGGCCAGTAATACTCCCACCAGCCCGCCTGGATGAAGACGCAGTATGTGCCTGAGGTGAAACCGCTGACGTCGAAGTCCTCCCAGTTGAGGGACGATGTAGGGCTGGTATAGCCCGGTGTGATGCTCGGCCCGGGGAGCGTGGCCGTATCATAGGGGTTGAGGCGCTCGTATGTTGCGCTGTTGGTGACCGAGTTGCACTCGGCCCCGATTACGTTGACCCACGGCCCGATGCGCACGCGTATTATCTGGTTCCACTTGCTCCACAGGTTGGCCCCGTTGTCGCGATTGTCAAGGTCGTTGACCGAGCCTCAGCACGGCGGGCGCTCTCTGCGTCGTGAAGGTGACACCCGACGACTCGCCGTAGCCGGCCGTGTTGCTCGCCCTTACGTAGAAGGTATAAGTCGTCGAAGGAGACAGGCCGGTCAGGCTATATCGAGTCGCGTTTTTTGCCGTCGTGCCCCAGGGTTTCCACATCCACCTGCCGCCGAGGTTCGTCTTCGTGCCGATGATGAACTCGTCTTCGTTGCCCGAGTTGTCGGTCCAGTTGAGTGTGGCGCCGGTGGTGGTGATGCTGCCCGCCGTGAGGCCCGAGGGCGCGGCGGGGGGTTTCGCCACAGCGGTTGATACGGCTATCGAAGGTGAACTTGAAATACCCGAGCTGTAGCTCATCCTCTTCCAGGTCCAGGTGTTGCCCCCGTCGGTGGACCTCTTGAGGTATATCTCGGAGTTGCCCGGGGTGTCGTCCTGCCAGGCGAGGTATACGTTCT
>JBHHVK010000038.1:0-13428 GCA_046754205.1 Thermodesulfobacteriota bacterium | reverse complement strand
GCCACCAGGTGTCCACCACCGGGAGCCTGCCCTTGCCCACGACCGTGTGGTACCAGATCCACGCCTCGGGGTTTATGGGCTCGCCCACGGAGCCGAGCAGTCTGAGGCTGGCGAGGTCGTGGCTCGTGACCCAGTCCTCCCCGCACCTCATAAGCGCCCTTATGGCCGTAGGCGCTGTGTATAGGGTGCTGACCTTGTGTTTGTCCACTATCTCCCAGAACCTGTCGGGGTCCGGGTAGGTGGGTACGCCCTCGAACATGAGCGACGTGGCGCCCACGGCCAGCGGTCCGTAGACGATGTAGCTGTGCCCCGTCACCCACCCTATGTCCGCAGTGCAGAAGTAGATGTCGCTGTCGTGGTAGTCGAATATCCACTTGAAGGTGAGCGCCGAGTATACGAGATAACCCCCCGTGGTATGGAGCACCCCCTTTGGCTTGCCCGTGGACCCGCTCGTGTAGAGGATGAACAGAGGGTCCTCGGCGTCCATGGCCGCGGGCTCACAGGAGTCGGTAATCCCGGGCGCGCTGACCTCGTCGTGCCACCAGGTGTCGCGCCCCTCGGTCATCGCCACCTCGCAGCCGGTCCTCCGCACAACTATCACCCGGTCCACCCCGGGGCACCCGGCGAGGGCCTGGTCGCAGTTCTCCTTCATGGGGATGTGCCTGCCGCCCCTTACGCCCCCGTCGGAGGTCACCACCATGGTGGACTCGGAGTCGAGTATCCTGTCCCGCAGAGACGCGGGGCTGAAGCCGCCGAAGACGACGCTGTGGATGGCGCCTATGCGGGCGCAGGCGAGCAGGGCGACGGCGAGCTCCGGGATCATGGGCAGGTAGAGAGTGACCCGGTCGCCCTTTTTCACCCCCCTGGCCTTCAGCACGTTGGCGAACCTCGCCACCTCGTCGGTGAGCTGCTGATAGGTGTAGGTGCGGGTGCTTCCGTCGTCGCCCTCCCAGATGATCGCAGCCTTGTTCCTGCGCCAGGAGTTCGTGTGGCGGTCGAGGCAGTTGTAGGCGGCGTTGAGCTTGCCCCCGGCGAACCACTTTACCTCGGGCTTATGGAAGTCCCACTCCAGGACGCGGTCCCACTTCTTCTCCCAGTCGAGGATCCCGGCCTCTCTCGCCCAGAAACCCTCGGGGTCCTCCACGCTCTCCCTGTAGAGTCTTTCGTACTCCTCCATGCCCTTAATGTGGGCGTCCTCGCGGAGCTCCTCCGGCGGAGGGAACTCGCGCCCTTCCCTCATAAGGACCTGGATAGTCTCGTCCACGCTCTTTCCGGCCACATCAGCCTCCGGCTTTCATGTTTGGTCCTTCCCCCGGGGGAAGGACGCCGCTGGATACCCAACGTGAGTGATGGTACGGTTATCGGACGCCAGTAAAGATACCTTAAGAGTACCGGAAGTGTCAAGGTGGGCCCGCCTCGCCGTCCACGGGGCTTATCTTGCATAAGTGCGCGGGATATGTTAAAGAAACCGTTGGGCGCGGGGCGGACCGGGGCTGAGGGGGGGCGGACGGAAATGGAAAGGAACTCTACTTGCAGGGCATGGGCGTAACAGCCATCAGAGGCTTCAACGACATCCTGCCGGGCGCGAGCCTGGTCTGGAGAGAGATAGAGAACGAGGCCGCAAGGGTCTTCTCGTCATACGGCTTTTCGGAGATAAGGATACCCGTCGTCGAGAAGACCGAGCTGTTCAGCAGGTCAATAGGCGAGACCACCGACATAGTCGAAAAGGAGATGTACACCTTCTCCGACCGCAGGGGAGGGTCGCTCACCCTGAGGCCCGAGGGCACCGCCTCGGTGGTGAGGGCCTACATCGAGCACAGGCTCTACGCCCTGCCCGTGGCGAGGCTCTACTACACCGGTCCCATGTTCCGGTACGAACGCCCCCAGAAGGGGAGGTACCGGCAGTTCTACCAGATAGGGGCCGAGGTCCTCGGCGACGACTCCCCGGGCGCGGACGCCGAGACGATAGAGATGCTCATGAGGCTCTTCGCCAACCTCGGCCTCAAGGGCGTATCCCTCAAGATAAACTCGCTGGGCTGTCAGGCGTGCAGGCCGGAGTACCGCACCAGGCTCCTCGCCTTCCTCCGCGGCGTGGCCGACCGTCTCTGCGAGAACTGCAGGAGAAGGATAGAGGCCAACCCGCTCCGCGCTCTCGACTGCAAATCCGCACACTGCGTGGAGGCGACGAAGGGCGCGCCGTCCATCATAGACAGCCTCTGCGGCGATTGCCGCACCCACTTCTCGGGCGTGAAGGACCGCCTCGGGCTCCTCGGCGTCGACTACGCCGTCGACCCACGGATGGTCCGGGGGCTCGACTATTACACGAGGACGACCTTCGAGATAATCGCCGCCGGCCTCGGGGCCCAGAACTCCGTGGCCGCGGGCGGCAGGTACGACCGTCTGGTCGAAGACCTCGGGGGCCCTCCCACGCCCTGTTTCGGCTTCGCCATCGGGGTGGAGAGGCTCTCGCTCATCCTCTCCCCCGAAAGGTTCAAGGCGCCGCCGCTGGTGGTCTTCATAGCCATGGGCGACGAGGCCGCCTCCAGCGGGGTCGAGGTCATAAGGCGCCTTCGGGCGGGGGGCCTCGGCGTGGTGGAGGACTTCACCCCCGGGGGGCTCAAGAAGAGGATGAAGAGGGCCGACCGCACCGGCGCCCGCTTCACCGTCATCCTCGGCTCGGACGAGCTGGCCGAGGGCGCCGTCACGCTTAAGGACATGGAGACCTCGGCCCAGGAGCGCGTCCCCATCGACGGGCTCGCCGGGGCCATAACCTCGAAGCTCCAGGGCTGACCGGAGGGATACGAAGATGGAAGCCTACCTCGATTCCCACGCGATGCTCCTTGCCTCGTTCGTGATATTCTTCTTCTTCGCCGGGGCGGTGGTCCTCGTCCTCTGGATAATGCTCCCCTTCTCGGTCTTCGGGACCAAGGGCCTGGTGAGGGAGGTGAGGGCCGAGCAGAGAGAGACGAACAGGCTCCTCAGGGCCATCCTCGAACAATCCAGCCTCGCCCGGGATAAAGAAAAACCTGAAACATCCGAAGATAAAGGCGGCAGTGCCGCCACGCCGTACGACCCGGGTTGACCCCTTTCTCTCTTTTTCCGTCCGGCGCGTCCCGCGGCCGGAGCAAGCCTCAGGAGCCCCATGACAAGAGCAGCAGACAGGTTGGACTTTTCCCGGGAGCCGAAGAGCTTTACGGTGGACTTCGTCCTCAAGGTCCTCAAAAAGAAGGGCCTTGTGACGGAGGCGCAGGTAAGGGAGATACTCATAAAGTCCGACGCCCAGAAGGCGCGCCTCAAGAAGGCCCACGAGGGCCTCTACGCATCGAGGCTCCTCGTGGCGGTGGCCGATACGGTCTCCCCGGTCGAGGTCATCTGTTCGCTCAACATAAGGCGCCCCGATGGGTCCGGGCGGCTCGTTACCGAGGACATGGTCACGAGCGCGGTAGCCGAGGAGGCGGGCTTCGAGTACCTCAAGATAGACCCCCTGAAGCTCAACCTCGACGAGGTGACGTCCCACGTGCCGAGGCCCTTCGCCCAGAGGCACCTCGTCGTACCCATCGAGGAGAATGACTCCTCGGTCACCATCGCCGTGGCCGACCCCTTCAACACGGAGGTGGTCGAGTCGCTCAGGGCCTCTCTCAGGAAGGACCTCAAGCTGGTCCTGAGCTCCAAGGCCGACATCCTCAAGATAATACGCGAGTTCTACGGCTTCCGCCACTCCGTGGGCGCGGCCGAAAAGGAGTTCTCCGGGGCCTGGGAGATAGGCAACCTCGAGCAGTACGTCCAGCTGAAGGGCTCTGGCGAGATAGAGGCCACGGACCATCACATCATAAACGCCGTGGAGTACCTCCTGCACTACGCCTACGACCAGAGGGCCAGCGACATCCACATAGAGCCCAAGAGGGAACGCTCGCTCGTGAGGCTCAGGATAGACGGGGTCCTGCACTACATACACACCGTGCCCAAGGTCGTCCACCCATCGATAGTGTCGAGGATAAAGATGCTCTCGAGGATGGACATAGCCGAGAAACGCAGGCCCCAGGACGGAAGGATAAAGACGAGCTTCCGGGATCGCGAGATAGAGCTCAGGGTCTCCACCCTGCCCACGGCCTTCGGAGAGAAGGTGGTCATCAGGATCTTCGACCCGGAGGTGCTCTTCCAGGACCTCCGTAGCCTCGGGTTCTTCCCCGAGGAGTACGAGGTCTTCACCGGTTTTCTCACCAGGACCCACGGGATAGTGCTCGTCACCGGGCCCACGGGGAGCGGCAAGACGACCACGCTGTACTCCGCCCTGAAGCACCTCGCCTCCCCGGAGGTCAACATCGTCACCATCGAGGACCCCATAGAGATGGTCGTCGAGGAGTTCAACCAGGTGGCCGCTCAGCCCCAGATAGGGGTGGACTTCGCCGGGAGCCTCAGGACCATCCTCCGACAGGACCCGGACATTATAATGGTCGGGGAGATACGCGACCGGGAGACCGCTGAGAACGCCATACAGGCGGCGCTCACCGGGCACCTCGTCTTCAGCACCCTTCACACGAACGACGCCCCCTCATCGATAACCAGGCTCCTCGACCTCGGCATACCCCGCTTCCTCATAAACTCCACCGTCCTCGGCGTCGTTGCCCAGAGGCTGGTGCGGAAGATCTGCACCGAGTGCAAAAAGGTCAGGGAGCTGACCGCCGACGAGGCGGCCTCGCTCAGGCTAAAGCCCGGGGGGTACAGGGTCTGGTACGGCGACGGCTGCACCGGGTGCAGGTCCACGGGCTACAGGGGCAGGACAGCCGTATTCGAGATACTCGACCTTTCGGGGCCGGTAAAGGAGGCCCTCTTGAGAGGTGACGAGCCCGGGGATATCGGCCGCGCGGCAATGGGCGCGGGCATGAACAGCCTCCGGCGCTCCGCCGTAAGGAAGATGCTCGAGGGTGTGACCACTTACGAGGAGGTCATCACCGTCACCGGCTGAGGGTCCGGGGGGGGCGGAGTATCATGAAGATAACATCGGCGGAGTTTAGCGTATGCGCGGTTACAACGGCCCAGTTCCCGACCGACGGGCTGCCGGAGATAGCGCTTATCGGCAGGTCGAACGTGGGCAAGTCCTCGCTCATAAATACGCTCGTCAACAGGAAAAAGCTCGCCAAGACGAGCTCCACGCCGGGAAAGACCCGGACGATAAATTTTTATCTCATAAACAGGTCCTTCTACCTCGTCGACCTGCCAGGCTTCGGGTACGCCAGGGTGCCGATGACGGTGAAGCGCTCCTGGGAGCGGATGATGGAGAGGTACATGGAGAGCAGGGAGGCCCTCGCCGGGGCCATCGTCATCCTCGACCCGAGGAGGGACGCCGGGGACATGGAGGGGTTCGTCTATGACTGGGTGGAGACCCTCGGCATACCCGTCGTAACGGTCTTCACCAAGGCCGACAAGCTGTCGAGGAACAAGCTCTCTTCGAGGACGGCGAAGCTCAAGAAGGCCCTTCCGCTCACGGCCCCGGTCCTCTTTTCTTCGCTCACCGGCAAGGGGAAGGCGGAGCTTGCGGGACGCATCCGGGCCATGGTGGCCGAGCGGGGCCGGGTGGTGCGCCCACAGGGCCGGACCCGGCCTTCAGGGGTTGAAAAATAACGGTATATTAAAGAGTTCCGTGCCGGGCGCGGCGCCGGGCCCCATAAAATCTCCTTGACAATGGGGTCCAAAGGGGATTAATGTTCACGGATGAGGTTCGCCGGATTAGTCATCGCTCCGGCCGCCGCAGCGCTGCTCGCCGGCTGCGCCGGCATGACACCCCAGGAGAGAAGTGATGTCCAACTCCTCAAGGAGCGGGTCCAGCTTCTCCAGGCCGCCATCGAGGAGACCAACTCGCGGTTGGAGGACCTCGACAACAAGTTCATACTGCTGCGCTCCACCCCGGCCCCGGCGGCCCCGGCCGCCCGGGCCGGGGAGCCCCCCGCGCGGAGGGCTCCCGCCAAACCCGCGCCGGCCCCGCCCTTCGCCCCACCCGGGGACCTCAGGGTGATAAGCCTCGGGGGGCCCGGCCAGGCCCGGGAATCGGCCCCGGCCGCCCCGGCGGCGCAAGAGGGGGGCGCGCGGCTTGAGAAAGCGGCCCCAGCCGACGACGCTGCCGGCCCGGGGGCCAAAGAGCTCTACGGGAAGGGCAGGGAGCAATACGTGGCCGGCAGTTACGGCGCGGCGAGAGAGACCTTCAGCGCCCTGGCCCGGAGATACCCGGCGAGCGACCTTGCGGACAACGCCCTTTACTGGATGGGCGAGGCCTATTATTCCGAGAAGGACTACGCAAGGGCCCTTGAAGTTTTCAGGGAAACGGCCGATAAGTATCCAGAGGGCAACAAGGCCCCCGATGCGCTCCTGAAGGCCGGTATTTCCTGCATCGAGCTCGATTACATCGACCTGGCCAGGGCCGCCCTGACCGAGCTCGTGGACAAGTACCCGGCCACGGAGCCGGCCGCGAAGGCCAAAGAGGTGCTCAAGGAGCTCACGGGGCGGTAAGCGCCGAGCAGACCGTTTCGCGGGACGGGGCCGTCGGCTGAAGGGAATCCTGAAAGGAAGGGCCGGCCTGGGAGACAAAAAGGCCGGGTCCAGGGAGGGACGAGATGAATCTTAAGATATTTCTGGCGGCCGCGTTCTGCGCGGCGGCCCTCTTGGCCGCGCCGCGGTCGGCCCTTTCAGACGTGGTGGAGCTTCCCGACGGGGCCGCTGTGGAAAACGCGGACGAGGCCGAGCAGGATACGCCCAGGTACTACACCGTCGTAGAGGGCGATACCCTCTGGGACATCACCCATGAGTTCTTCAAGGACCCCTTCAAGTGGCCGAAGGTCTGGAGGCTCAACCCCTACATCAGGAACCCGCACCTCATATTCCCCGGAAACGTGCTGAGGATAACGCCCGACGGCATAGAGGTCGTCACCCCGGCCGAGGTTAAACCCGAGGACCTCCCGGTCGTCGGCCTCGAGCCGACCGAGGAGAAGGTCGTCGTGCTCGCCCCGCCCCCGGAGCCCGAGCCGGTGGAGCCTCCCCCGCCGCCGCCCATGTACGGCTCCTACAGCTTCGCCCGCGACGGCTTCATAGACGACCGCGAGCTCAAGGAGAGCGGGGCGATAATCGAGCCGGTGGAAAAGCAGGTGCTCATAGGCGAGAAGGACCGGGTCTATATCTCCTTTAGGGACGACTCCGGCGTATCGGCGGGCGACCGCTTCACCATCTTCAAGGTAGGCAGGCGCGTGCGCCACCCCGTAACTGGCAGGAAGCTCGGCTACATCATGGAGATACTCGGCAGCCTCACCGTCACGGGCACCGACGACGTGATAGAGGCGGAGATAGACACCGCCTACAAGGAGATCGAAAAGGGCGCCAAGCTCAAGGCCTACACCGAGCCCGTAACGGCGGTGGAGATAACCGAGCCGGCGTCATCGGTGGACGGCTATGTCGTGGCCGCCCTCGAGGGTCAGGTGGAGAGCGCCGCCGGGGACGTGGTCTACGTGGACAGGGGCACAAGCGACGGGGTGGCCAGCGGAAACCTCATGAGGATATTCAGGAAGAGCAGGACCGCCCGGGACCCCATCACCGGAGAGAAGGTCACCCTCCCCCTTATAGACGTCGGGGCCCTGATAGTCATCGAGGCGAAGGATAAGACTTCGGTCTGCCTTGTGATAGAGAACCTGAGGAGCATACGCGAGGGAGACATGGTGAGCACCATGCGCTTCGAAGAGGCCGTGACTCATAAGAATATCGGCTCGGCCCGCTGAGGCCGCCGGGAAAGGCCTCTCCCCGGCTTAAGGCCCCGCCAATAAACGGAAAAACAGCCCGGACTCTTTAAACCGCCAGGTCCGGGCGGTTTTTTGTCCTTGCCAGGGGCGCCGGCGGAGGGGGCGCTGGAGGCGTGAGTGGATAGAGACCTTTTGAGGCACTGGCTCGCACTTACGAGGGTCAAGGGCGTCGACTGCGCCGTCTGGAAGGGCCTGCTCGAAGGCTTCGGCTGCGACCCCCGGGCGCTCTTCGAGGCGGCGCGCTCGGGCGCGGCCGTCGATGCGCCGGCCAGGGTAGCGAAGGGCATAAAGGGGTTCAATGACTGGGAGTGGGTGGACGCGGAGCTTGACAGGGCGGAGGACTATGGTGTAAGAATTGTCACTTACGCCTCCCCCGACTACCCGCCCCTCTTAAAGGAGATACCCGACCCGCCGGTGCTCCTCTACGCCAGGGGCGCCGCCCCGGACCGGGAAGCGCCGGCCGTGGCCGTGGTTGGCACGCGCAGGCCTTCCCACTACGGCAGGTCGGTGGCCGGGAAGCTGGCCCGGGAGCTTGCCGGGCTCGGGGTGCTGGTAGTGAGCGGCATGGCCCGGGGCTGCGACAGCGCCGCCCACAGGGGGGCGCTCGATGCCGGAGGGGCAACCGTGGCGGTGGTGGGCACGGGCATAGACACCGTCTACCCCAGGGAAAACCGAAAACTCTACGACGAGATATGTTCCTCCGGGCTGGTCTTCTCCGAGTACCCGCTCTCCGCGCCGCCCGTTCCGAGAAACTTCCCGCGGAGGAACAGGATAATAAGCGGCCTGAGCCTCGCGGTGATAGTCGTGGAGGCCCCGGTAAGGAGCGGCTCCCTTATGACGGCGAGGCTGGCCCTCGATTACAACAGGGAGGTATTCGCCGTGCCGGGCCCCGTGACTTCGGCGAAGAGTACGGGGACGAACGGGCTCATCAAGCAGGGGGCCGCGCTCGTCGAAGGCGTCGCTGATGTGGCCGAGGCGCTCGGCCTTGTCCTGGAGCCCGCCCCTGAGGACGGCGGCCGCGCGGGGGCCGCGGAAGAGGGCGGGCCCTCGCCCATCGGCCCCGATGAGCTCGGCCTCTGGAAGGCCCTCGGCGACGGGCCGGTGCACATAGACGAGCTTGCCCGGAGGACGGGCCTTACGGCCGCCGGCGTGAGCAACCTGCTCCTGGGCATGGAGCTCAAGGGGCAGGTGGAGCAGCTCCCGGGAAAGCTCTTCGCAAGAAGGGTCCTTTAGCCCGGGGTTTTTGGAATAGTCCCCGGCTTCAGGCGCCAGGGGGCCGGGATGGACGAAAAGAGCTTCAGGGGAAAAACTTCATGGCAAAATCTCTCGTAATAGTGGAGTCGCCCGCCAAGGCGCGCACGATAAACAAGTTCCTCGGCCGCGACTTCACCGTCATCGCCTCTGTGGGGCACATAAAGGACCTGCCCAAGAGCAAGCTCGGGGTGGACATAGAAAAGGACTTCAAGCCCGACTACGTGACCATCAAGGGCAAGGCCGCCACGATCAAGCAGCTCAAGGAAGCCGGCAGGGGGGCGCAGAAGATATACCTCGCCCCCGACCCCGACCGCGAGGGCGAGGCCATAGCATGGCACATCGCCGAAGAGGTGGACAAGAAACGGACAAAGACCTGCCGCGTCCTCTTCAACGAGATAACCGAGAAGGCGGTCCGGGAGGCGATAGAGCACCCCATGGGGCTGGACAGGAACAAGTACGAGGCCCAGCAGGCCCGCCGCGTCCTCGACCGCCTCGTGGGCTACCAGGTAAGCCCCATACTATGGGACAAGGTCCGCAGGGGCCTTTCCGCCGGCAGGGTCCAGTCCGTGGCGGTGCGCATCATATGCGACCGCGAGCGCGAGATACAGAAGTTCGTCCCCAGGGAGTACTGGTCCATAGAGGCGGAGCTCAAGGGGCCCGGGGCCGATTCCACCCCCTTCAGGGCCAAGCTCTCCAGGTACAGGGACAAGAAGGTCGAGATAGGGTGCGAGGAGGAGGCCCGGGCCATCACGGACGGCCTCAAGGGGGCCTCCTACGTCGTCACGGACGTACAGAAGCGCGCCACGAAGCGCAACGCCGCCGCCCCCTTCACGACGAGCAAGCTCCAGCAGGAGGCGGCGAGAAAGCTCGGGTTCACCGCCAGAAAGACCATGACGCTCGCCCAGCAACTCTACGAGGGCGTGGAGATAGGCTCCGAGGGCCCGGTGGGGCTCATATCCTACATGAGGACCGACTCCACCCGGCTCTCGGCCGAGGCCGTGGAGGCGGCCCGCGACTTCATTGCCGCCAGGTACGGTCCCGAGTACCTGCCGCCGAAACCGATCGTCTATAAGACCAAGAAGAAGAGCCAGGACGCCCACGAGGCCATCCGGCCCACCTACCTCAAGTACACCCCCGAGGGGGTGAAGCAGTACCTCTCGAGGGACCAGTTCCGCCTCTACCAGCTCATCTGGAACCGCTTTATCGCCTGCCAGATGGCCCCGGCCCTGATAGACCAGACCAAGGTCAGTATATCCGCCGGGGAGTGCCTCTTCGCCGCCACAGGGTCGGTCGTGAAGTTCCCGGGGTTCACCGCCGTCTACATCGAGGGCAAGGACGCCGGAGAGGCCGAGGACGAGGGGCGCGAGGGCGGCCTGCCACCGCTTGAAAAGGGCCAGGAACTCGGCCTCCTCGGCCTCCACCCGGCGCAGCACTTCACCCAGCCGCCGCCGAGGTACACCGAGGCCTCTCTCGTAAAGGAGCTCGAGGAGAAGGGCATAGGCCGTCCCTCGACCTACGCCGCCATACTCTCCACCATCCAGGACCGCGAGTATGTGGAAAAGGAGAAGACCACATTGAAGCCCACGGAGCTCGGCTTCATGGTCACGGACCTCCTTACGGCGAGCTTCCCGGAGATACTCGACGTGGAGTTCACCGCCCGCATGGAGGGGGAGCTCGACAGGATAGAGGAGGGCCGGATCCCCTGGCGCGAGACCATGCGCGAGTTTTACGGCCCCTTCAAGGAGAGGCTCGACAGGGCCAGGGTCGGCATGAAGAACGTCAAGGCCGAAGAGACCCCCACGGACGTAAAATGCGACAAGTGCGGCGGCATCATGGTCATAAAGTGGGGCAGGAAGGGGAAGTTCCTCGCCTGCTCGGGCTACCCCGAGTGCAGGAATACCTCGGACTTCACCACCGACGAGGAGGGCCGCGTGGTGCCGGTTGAAAAGGTCGAGGAGCCCACCGGCGAGTCCTGCCCCACCTGCGGGGGGCCCATGGTGGTCAAATCGGGCCGCTTCGGAAGGTTCCTCGCCTGCTCCAATTACCCCGATTGCAAGACCACCAGGCCCTTTTCCACCGGGGTGCCATGCGAAAAGGAGGGGTGCGGCGGGGTCCTCGTCGAGCGGAGGACAAAGAAGGGGAGGGTCTTTTACGGCTGCTCCAACTACCCCAAGTGCGACTACGCCACATGGAAGCTCCCCGCCAAGGAGTAGGGCCATATTGACCTGCCAGCTTTTTCCGGTATACTTGCTACGTCGGGCATGTTCCGGCGTTCCGTACGGCCCCGGCGCATCACCTTCGTTTCTTTCACCCCGTAAGAATTTTTCCCGTAATCCCGTCCCAGAGGTCTGCCGATGATTACCAGAGATTCGAGAGACATCCTCATCGCCGACGACAGCCTCTTTTTCAGGACAAGCCTCAGCGACATACTCGTCGAGGCGGGCCACAGGGTAAGGTGCGCCGGCGACGGCAGGGAGGTCATCGGGGAGATAGAGTCGGGCTCCGGGCCCATAGACCTGCTCATACTCGACATGCAGATGCCCGAGGTGGACGGCTTCGGGGTGCTGAAGTGGATAAGGGAGAACGGCTACGGGGGCAAGTTCCCGGTGCTCGCCATAACGGGGGTATTCGATACCTCCACGATAATGGACCGCCTGAGGAGCGAGGGCGCCTCCGGCCTCATGAGCAAGGACTTCACGCCGGAACGCATAATATTCAGGGTCAACAGGCTGCTCTTTCCGGACAAGTCCGAGGCGGGCGTGAGCCCGAGGTCCAGGGTCCCCGTCTCCATCCCCGTGGACTTCACCGTGGGGGACGTCGTGCAGACGGGTTTCCTCCTCAATATCAGCGCGTCCGGGGCCTATCTCCACACCAAGACCGAGCTCCTCGTGGGCACGGTCGTCCGCCTCAGGTTCCGGGTCGCGGGCCTCGACAGGATCTTCGACGTAAGGGGCATAGTCCGCTGGACAACCTCGGATATCTCCAGGAAGGTCTTCTTCTGCGGGTGCGGGATAATGTTCACCTCCATAGGCGGGGATGACCTGGATGCCATCAAGGGCTTCATCGCAAGGGAGGCGGAAAAGCTCGAGGCCCTCGGGGGGCTCGACGAGGAAGTCCCCTCCGGGGAGGGCGGCTCCGAAGAGAGGGACTGAGTCAGGCGGGCGGGACCGGGCGCAGGGAAGGGAACACGTACCGTGTCCCCTTTATCTTTGGGGGCCGGTCGGGGGCTGGTGCCTGAAGAAGTGGTGGAAGAGCGCGAGCGCCACGCCCACGGTTATGGCCGAGTCGGCTACGTTGAAGGCTGGCCAGTGGTAACGGCCGATGTGGAAGTCGAGGAAGTCTACGACCGTACCGAACCTGACCCTGTCCACGAGGTTCCCCAGGGCCCCGCCCGCTATGAGCGAGAGCGAGAAGACGAGGAGCCTTTCCCGCGCCTGCCTCAGCAGGACGCCCACCACGATGAGGGCCGCCGCCGTCAGGGCGATGAGCAGGACCGTCCTTGCCGTGCCGCCCCATCCGCCCCCGAGGAAACCGAAGGCCGCCCCGGGGTTCCTGAAGTAGACGATGTTGAAGAACCCGGAGACGACCTCCACGAGCTGGTTCTCCAGGAGGCGGACCATTACCGCCGCCTTGCTCACCTGGTCGGCCGCCGCCACCACGGCCGCGGTGAGGGCCGCTATCTTGAGCCTGCCCGTTATCTCAGCGCCTCCAGGCATCTCGAACAGACGGTTGCATGCTCGGCGGAGCTTCCCACGGACGGGCTGTAGTGCCAGCACCTCTCGCACTTCTCGCCCGGCGCCCTCGCCACCGTTACCCTGAGCCCTTCTATCTCGGCCGATGTGTAGGCGTGCTCCGGGCCTGTCCCTGTCCCGGCAGGGGCGGGCCCGCCTTCGGATACGTCGAGTCTCGATACGATGAGTATCTCCTCGAGGGCCTCCTTCTCTTCCTCCACGAGCCCGGCGTCGCCCGAAGGGGGATAGACGGTAACGCGGGCGTCGAGCGGGTGGCCTATTATCTTCCGGGTGCGCGCACCCTCGAGGGCCTTCGATATCTCGGACTTGATGACGGCGAGCCGCGCCCACTTGGCGTCGAGCCCCTCGTCGAGCCACTCCTCTCTCGGCTCCGGGAAGGCGGCGAGATGCACGCTCTCCTCGCGCCCGCCCGGCATGAAACCCCAGGCCTCGTCCGAGGTGAAGACGAGCACCGGGGCGGTGAGCCTCACGAGGTGGTCGAGGACGTGGTATATCGTCGTCTGGGCGGCCCGCCTGGCGCGGGACCCGGCCCCGCGGGTGTAGAGCCTGTCCTTGACGACGTCGAGGTAGAAGCTCGACAGGTCCACGGTGCAGAAGTTGTGCACCGAGTGGTATATGGTGTGGAACTCGAAGGCCTCGTA
>JBHHVK010000037.1:0-13473 GCA_046754205.1 Thermodesulfobacteriota bacterium | reverse complement strand
CCGGCGGCAGCCCCTGCTACGGGTGTTTCGGCTACCGCGAGGACGGCGGCATAGAGGGGCTCGTCAGGATCCTGCGCTGGTTCGCCTCTCCCGCCGAGATAAGGGCGCACCTGACCATGTTCTTCAACCAGATACCGGAGTACAAGGAGGCCTTCGAGAGGGCCCTGCGAAGGAGAAAGGGGGCGCGGCCGTGAAGGGAAAAAAGAACTGGGTAATGGAGCGCGCCGGGACCTACATCGCCAAGATAGAGGGGCACGGCAGCCTCGAGGTCGACTTCGCCAGGGGGAGCGTAAGGCTTGTCGTCCACGAGGGCGAACGGCTCTTCGAGGGCATACTCTGCGGCAGGACGCTCGAGGAGATGCACTGGATTACGCCCAGGATATGCGGGGTCTGTCCCATAGCCCACAACCTCGCCTCGCTCGCCGCGGCCGAGGACGCCCTCGGCGTTACGGTCACCCGCTCGACCCGTCTGCTGCGCCGCCTGATGCAGGTCGGCCAGAACGTGCAGAGCCATATACTCCACGCCGTCTTCCTCGCCCTGCCCGACTACATGGGCATGGACCGCGTCACCGAGCTGGTCGAGACCGACCCGGAGACCTTCGCCCTCGCCCTCTCCTTGAAGGAGCTCGGCGACGAGATAGCCCGCACCGTGGCCGGCCGGAACGTCCACCCCACCCGCACGACCGTCGGCGGCTTCCACAAGGTGCCCTCGGCCGGGGAGCTTTCGGCCCTCGGCGAGATGATATCGAAGGCCCTGCCAGGCGCGCGGAGCCTCGCCGGGCTTTTCTCCGGGCTCGACTACCCCCGTCTCGACGTCGACATCGAGTACCTCGTCCAGAGCGGGGCGGAGGTCCGGTCGAGCAGGGGGAGGGGGTTCGCCGTAAGGGACTACAAGAGGTCGATAACAGAGGAGGTGCGGGGCTATTCAACGGCCAAGTTCGGCTCGCTCAAGGGGGGCCCGGTCATGGTCGGGGCCATCGCGAGGCTCTACTTCAAGAGCCTCGACGGGACCGAAAAGGAACCGCTCCTGGCGGGCCTGGACTTCGCTAACCCCTTCCACAACAACCTGGCCCAGGCCATAGAGGTAGTAACCGAGCTTACCGACGCGGTGGATGTGATAGGGACGCTTTTAAGCGAGGGCATAGACGACGCCGTGGCCGCCGGGGCCAAGGACGCTCCGCTGAAGGGCATCGGCGCGGTGGAGGCGCCGAGGGGCGGGCTCTACAACGAGGTCCACATAAACGCCGACAGGGTCATAAGGTATGCCAATATCATCACCCCCACGGTGCAGAACCTGACGTCGCTCGAAGATACGGCCGCCGCCCTGGTGCTGAGGCACCGGGGAAGACCCCGCAGGGAGCTCTCGCGCCTTATCGAGATGCTCGTCAGGGCCTATGACCCCTGCATCACCTGCTCGACCCATTAGGAAGGTGCGGAAGAACTCAATCCTGTCACCCTGAACTCGTTTCAGGGTCTCATAGCTTGCTGGTTGGGGGTTTTTCCGCATCCCGTTAAAAGAAGAGGTCCCGCCTCCCGGCCTCTATCATCCTCATGCGCCTCTTCGTCTCCTCCCTCAACCCCGCGTCGCCTATCATCGGGAGGTATCTGTCGATTACGGCCCCGCCTTCCTCGCGGACGTCGGCCGCGGCGTAGTCTTCGAGGTACTCCTTGAAGGTGAGTATGGCGTTGGGCCTGCATAGCGAGGCGATGTCTCCGGGTCTGGCGAGCGCCATGAAGGCCTCCCCGGTCCTCTCGCGCCTGTAACAGGCGGTGCAGAAGCTCGGCAGTATGCCGCTTGCGAGCGCGCTCTTAAGGAGCCCCTCGACCGTCCTTTCATCGCCGAGGCTGAACTGGGCCGCGGTCTTCGGTCGGGCGCCGTAGCCTCCGGGCGCGGCGGCCGACCCGGCGCTCGCCTGGCTCACGCCTATCTCGAACCCCCTGGCCCTGAGCCCCTCGCGCTCGCGCGTCGAGAGAATTATGCCCGTGTAGGGAAGGGTGAGCCTCAGGACTGCGATAATCTTCAAAAGCTCCTGGTCCGTCACGCTCCGCCCGCGCTCCATGGAGACCCCCGGCGCCGGGCGGAGGCGCGGCACCGACACCGTATGGGGGCCGACGCCGAAGGTCCGTTCGAGGTAGAGGGCGTGGCTTATGAGGCCGAGGACCTCGAACCTGTAGTCATGGAGCCCGAAGAGCACGCCGAGCCCCACGTCGTCTATGCCCGCCTCGAAGGCGGCGTCATGGGCGAAGAGCTGCCTGGCGTAGTCGGCCTTGGGCCCTTCCCCGTGGAGCGCCTCGTAGGTCTCCCTGTGGTAGGTCTCCTGGAAGAGCTGGTAGGTGCCGATTTGAGCCGCCTTGAGCCTTCTGAAGCCCCCGGGGCCCGGGGGCGCGATATTCACGTTTATGCGCCTTATCTCGCCGTTGCCGCTCTTCGTGGAGTAGATGGTCGAGATGGCCTCCGTGACGAAGTCCATGGTATTGAGCCCCGGGTGCTCGCCGCATTCGAGGAGCACCCGCTTGTGTCCCATCTCGATTAGCGCCCTCGTCTCGCCGGCTATCTCGCGAGTCGAAAGCCTTACGCGCTCCCCCTCGTTGGTCCTGTGGAAGCCGCAGTAGGCGCAGTCGTTTACGCAGAAGTTGGAGACGTAGAGCGGGGCGAAGAGCACCAGGCGCTCGCCGTAGATCTCCCTTTTGACCTCCCCGGCGGCCTCGAATATCCTCTCCAGGCCCTCTTCGTCCTCGACAAAGAGGAGCCGGGCCGCCTCGGCGGGCGTAAGCCCTGCCCTGGCGCGCCCTTTAGAGAGTATCGCCTCCACGCCCTCTGCCGAGCGCCCCCGCGCGCCTTCGAGTATCCCGGCCATGCGGGCCTCGTCTATTACATCTTCCACCTTTTTCATAAGTCCCGTCGGTCAGGCGAGCTCCTCGCTCATCCTATCTTCGAGCATCTCGAAGCTCCCCTGGTACTTGAAGAGCCCGTACCTTTCAAAGATACCGTTCGTATCAAGGAACCTGTCCGGATAGATGGTGTAGAGGCCCCGGTAGCTCTCCGGCGTGAGGTTCACCATGAGCGAGTTCGCCCCGCTCCTGAGGGCGCGCCTCCGGCCGGTGCCGCCCGCGAGGGTCTCGAAGGCCGTGACCACCGGGATGCGCGCGGACTTCATCATAAGGCGAAGCACCGCCGAGACCTTGAGGTAGAGGTCCGGCGCGGCGGCCCGGGAGCCGGCGAGCGGCGTGCCCGGGGTCGGGATGAAAGGCCCTGTGGAGACCATGTCGGCCAGGTCCCTTGTAACGAGAATGTCCTCGGCGATGTCTTCGAGCCCCTGGCCGGGCAGGCCTACGAGAGAGCCCGTTGCGACGTAATAGCCGAGCTCCTTGAAGAACCCGAGGTGGTCGTACCGGGCATCGAGGTCCTTTCCCCGGGGGTGGAGGGTCCTGAAGAGGGTCGGGTTCGAGGTCTCGAAGCGCAACAGCACCCCCGAGGCCCCGGCTTCCTTCAGGGCCCCGTAGGACTCGCGGCCCCTCTCGCCCGCGCTTATGAATATGAAGACCCTGCAGGACTCCTTGATGGCCCTGATGATATCGACGAGCATGGGGTCGGTGTAGTAGGGGTCGTCGCCCGACTGGAGCACGAGGAGCTTGAAGCCCCTGTCGAGCGCCGCATCCACGGCCGTGTCGACTATCTCGCCGGGCTCCATGCGGTAGCGCTCGACCCCGGGGGCCGCGCCCCTCAGGCCGCAGTACAGGCAGTCCATTGCGCAGTGGTTCGAGAACTCGATTATCCCGTGGATGCAGATGAAGTCCTTGAGATAGGCCCTGCGCACGGTGTCGGCCTCCCTGAAGAGCGCCTCCTTTTCGAGCCCCTCGGAGGCGAGGAGGCGGATAATCTCCCCGCGTCCGAACTCGCCCCGGTGGACGGCCTCGACGGCGGCCCGGAACCCCGGGTCGAGAAGGGCCGTGTCAACGGGCGGGCCGCCCTCGAGGAGCTCTATAATCTCTCTGGCGTCGGCGGGAGAAATCTTCCTTATGACGAGCCCGTTTATGTGGAGGACCCAGTCGCCGGGCTCGAGGCCCGGTACAAGCGGCGTCCGGGCCGCTGACCTCGCCCCGTCCGGGCCCTCAATGGTCACGCCGTCGGCGGATAGGCCGACTACTCTTGCGGGTATCGTGAGGCACATGGTTATAGCCGTGGGGCGTCGCGGCCGGCTGGGGCCGGGGGGGCGGACCGGGGGGCGGCCCCGGCCTTCAGTCGCCGCCGAGCCTCTCTATGAGTTCGAGTATCTTGAGCGCCTCCTGCTCGGGGAGCCTGTTTATGGCGAGCTCACCGTGCACCAGGAGGTAGTCTCCGGGGTTTACGCCGCCAGCGCCGAGGAGCGCGGCCCAGGCGCGGTGGCGGCCGTGCCCGTCATCGACCTCCACCCACTGGCCGTCGCACCGGAGCACCTTTACGGGTCTTGCAAGGCACATTTCAGGGCCTCTTTCGGCGGATGACCCGCCCTGCACAGGGTTTCGCCGCCCCTCCGGTATCATTCCGTGAATGGGGGCCGCGGCCGGCCCTCCTGAAGTGAGGCCGGCGGTAAGAGAAATATATAGCATTTCGGTCGAATCCACAACTCCATATTCGGGAGGGGAGCGGGCGCCGCTACCCGCCTCCCCGGACCCGGAGACCCTCGATGTTGAAAAAAGGCCCGGGGAATTGTAAAATACCTCGCTGGTCGAAAAAATCGCCAGACGGCTCTATACTCAACCACGAACCGGTCCGTCGGCCCTTACCCGGCGCCCATGAAGAGGATGGCCCCCCGGCTTTATGACAGCATCCCCCTCAAGAGACCCGCTTAAAACGCTCGTCCACCTCCTTTTCACCTATGGATGCTACGTCCTGCTCGTCCTCCCCTTTCTCGCCTCGCCCACGACCTTTCCGGGCCATGACAACATAAAGTACCACCTGCTGAACTATACCTATTTTTCCAATTCGCTCCGTTACGGGTTCGGCCTCCCCGCGTGGTACCCCTCTTACGGCGGGGTGCCGGTAGCCATCAGCTCCTTCTCCCTCTTCCCCTTTGCGCCCTACAGGCTCATCGGCTACCTCCTCTACGTCCTCCTCCCCCTGGAGACCGTAACCCTCTACAAGATAACCCTCGTCGTCGGGGTCCTCGTGACGGCCACGGGCTGGTGGCTCTTCCTCCGCAGGTTGACCGGCTCGAGGTCCGCGGCGACCTTCGGCTCGCTCATGGTGCTCCTCGGGGGCACGGGCATCACGCTCTTCCATCAGGAACAGATTATCGCCACCATCATGTGGGGCCCCTGGGCGCTCTGGGCCCTGTTGCGGGTAAGGGAAAGGCCCGGCTTCGTGCTCCTGTTGGCCGTGCTCCTCGGCTTCATGATGACGGTCCATTACCCGCAGATACACGTCCTCTCCATCGTCTTCCTCGCGGCCGCGCTCGGGGCGACGTGCTGGATAAGGAGGTCTTTCTTTACGCAACTTCTCGGCAGGAGGCGCCTCTTGCCGGCCGCCGCCGCGCTCTTTTTCCTCTCCGTCTCTCCCACGCTCTACGTGTACGGCATGATGGGCGACTTCTCGAGCCCGCTCCGCGAGACCGCCGGGGTCGAGGTCTCGACCTACGAGGACTATATCCGGGTGAACAGGTCCCAGGAGTCGTCGGCCACCGCTGAATATCTCGGCAACTACCTCTATCCATCGACCGAGGGGAGCAACGACCGCTTCGCCTTTTATGCCACCACCCTCGGGCTCCTCTTTGTCATACCGGCCCTGGTCTTCCGCGGCGGGCTCGCCCTGCCCGCCCTCGTGGTCTTTGTTCTCTCCGCCTGGGCCTCTCTCGGCGTAAACGGCTATCTGCCGCAGCTGTTGTTCCTCCTCAAGGTCCCTTCCATACAGTACTTCAGGCAATGGTATCACTTCGCGCCCATAATGAACCTCTGCCTCTCGGCGCTCGGCGCCATAGGGTTTTCCGTCGTCGCGGACTTCGCGTGGCGGCGGACGGGCCGGCTCAAGGAGGGCGCGGGCTGGCTTGCGACCGGCCTCCTGCTCCTTGTCGCCACCGGCGTCGTCTTTTACCAGAGCAGCAGGGTCTTCAAAGGCTACGTCGCCGAGCACATGATAGAGGGCATCACCAGCGCGAGGCTCGATAGGGAAAGCTTCCTCAGGTTTCTGACGGGAGGGACCTTCGAGTTCGGATACCCGGGCCCGCTCGTCGTATACAGGGAATGGTTCAGCCTGACCGAGGCCTGTCCCGATCTGGCCCGAAGGAGGAGGCCCTTTATAACCCGGGACGTCCGCCAGGCCCCCGCGGACGCCTCGCCCGCCGAGAGGCGGAGGCTCTTGAAGGACTTCTGCGAGGCCGGTCTTTCGAGGTACGCCGTGCTCGGCGACGCCACAGGGGGCGATGGGGCCCTCCTGTCCCTCCTGCGCCGTCCCGGAGAGGCGGGCCGCCTCGGTCCGACTCGAAACAGGAGGCTGGCGAGGGGAAGTTACAGGTACACGCCGAGGGGCGCCTACTTCAACGGCGCCGTCGCGGCGGACTCTCTCCTGGTCCTTCCCTTCAATTATAAGCTCGGGCTCAGGGCCTATCTGAACGGCGAAAGCGTCAGGACATATCCCGTCTACGACGGCGCCATGACGGGCGTCTTCATCCCGGGCGGGCCCTACAGCCTCCGGGTCGAGGCGTCGCTTTCCGGGTACGTGCTTACGGTCCTGCTCCAGGGGGCGCTGCTCGCGGGCGTCATCCTCCTCCTCTCGGTGCCTTCCCTGAGGCCCTCGCGCCCCGGTCCCTGAGGCCAGGCACCCCGATTCATCCGGGAGACGAGGCCCGCGCCCCCGCCCTCCCCGGCGGCCGCGCCGCCCGCCATCATTCACACCTTGAGTTTAATCCCTCGGTTGAACCGGGCAAGCCCTGTTGCAAAAAACGGTTGACATCGTCAATAAAGGATTTTATATTCGGGCCTTATTGGCCGGGACCGTTACATGGGCGGCACGGAATGTTTACATCCCCTGCCGCTCAGCCGTGCATTATCATCCCTTGAGACCGCCTGCCTGACCCGCCTGTCATCTCAAGGGGCTTTTTTTTGTGTTACCCGTCGCGGGCATCGCGGGGACATTCTCCATTCACCGGAAGAGGGGCGCGACCTATCGCGAGGTACCGCTGTATCGTCAATCCGGAGGTAAGGCATGCCAGGCATAGGGTTTGAAGAGGCCATGGACGGCTATCTCGGGGAGAATATCCGCGACTTCAGGGACGGGGAAGATTACGGCATAAGGCATGACGACAGGATGAGGTTCGACGTGCGGGTGGAGATAGACTCGGTGGACGACTTTGTCCGGGTATCGGCCCACGAGGCCCGCCTGCGTGGCAGGTTCTACTGCTCTTCAATAGGCGGCGAAAAGGGGATGGCCATCAAAAAGGGGAGGTTCAACCTCTTCGATATCGACCCGGCGAGCGGGCACAGGCGGATGCATTACGCCTTCAACTTCAAGGGGCCCGATGGGGCCCCATTCTTCTTTTGCGGCTTCAAGGACATCTTCAACGACAGGGCCGTGGACATGGTCGAGGACATGACGACCCTTTTAGTGAGGATATACCGGGGCAGGGACGAGACGGGCGGCCTCTACGGCAGCGGGGTCATGTACTTCAGGGTCACGGACATGGCCTCCATCTACAGGATGTTGAGCACGGCCGAGGTTACGGGCGCGTCCACCCCCGTCGAGAAGTACGCCGCCATAGCCAGGTTCGCGGGCTTCTTCACCGCCGAGACGCTCAGGACCTACGCGCCCGGCCCGAGGTTCCTCTACAGCACGCGCTATGAGAACCTCATCCTCTCGGGCAGGCTCAAGGTGAGGGGCGATGACGGCGTGAGGGACTTTTTCCTCTTCTCCGGCGAGCACGGGGCGGGCTTTCCCTGGGGCGACGGCGAGACCATGAGCGACCTCGCCCTCCTTGTGGCCGACGGCCGGGGCGGATACCTGAGATACGGCGTCACCCGGCGTTCGCTCAAGGGTTTGCGCGTGGAGCTCGACAATAACCGCTATGCCTACACCGGGGAGCTGTACAGGATGGTGGACGGGGCGGACGTCTCCTTCTCGGAGATAGACGCCTTCAGGCCCGGCGGGGGCATCGCGAAGGTCCGGGCCAGGATATCCCTCACCCTCGAGGCGGCCAGGTACGACCGCGGCGTGGACATCCCGTTCAGGCCCATCCGGGACCTCACCGGACTCATTCCCGACGAGTTCGAGGACGCGGTGAGGGGATACCTCACCGGCTTCCCGCTCCTCGGTTACTTCACCAGGCCCTTTGCCGTCAGGGTGACGGGCGGGTCCATAAGGATAGAGGAAGACGGCGGGGTCACGGCCTTTTCCGTCGTCCCGGAGGCCACCTTCGGCGAGGGGGAGCAGGGGGAGATAAACTCGACGAAGGAGCCCACCCTTTATTACAACTACCTCTGCGCCATAGACCCGGGCCGTGAGAGGACCCACCTCGACATCACGTCCGGCACGCTCCGTAACGAGAGGGAGCAGTACCTCAAGGACAGCATCGACAAGGCCGTCGGAGAGGCGATAAAGAGGGACGCCCGAAAAAGCCTCGTCTTCGGAGATTCCATCACCGACGACCCGGCCGGCCCGGGCAGGGTGAAGGGGGTCCTCCTGACGCTGGTAAACGACCATTACCCCACGGGGGTCTTCCTGAGAAGGGTGGTGGAGGTGGAAAAGGGCGGCGAGACCCTCCTGGGGCTCGAGGAGTACATGGACGCCATAAACAGGGCCCCCATAAACTCTGAGGAGGAGTCCACGGTCGCGGTCTGCACCTACGGGGACGTGGATTCATGGGACGGCCGGGCCCCCTCGGACGCGGAGGTCCAAAGCGTCTACGACAGCCCCGAGAAGTTCGACGTCCTCGACAGGGCGATGGAGCGGGCCGGGTTCTTTGGTGCCCTCGAAAGGGCGCTCGCCGCCTCGGGAAAGGCCCGCGAGGAGTTCTCCGTAATAATAAAGCCGAACTTCATGTTCTTCTACTCGACGCGGGACAAGTCCACCTACACGGACCCGGCCCTGGTGGAGCACCTCGTCGACAGGATCCACGAGAGGGGTTTCAGGAACATCAAGGTGGCCGAGGCGAGGAGCACCCTGAGCGTATTCTTCGAGAACCGCGACGTCAGGAGCGTGGCCCGCCACATCGGTCTTGCCGAGGGGGGAAAGTACCGGGTCGTCGACCTGTCCGAGGACCTTGAGCCGTGGGACTACGGCGGCGGGCTGGGCGCCCACTCCGTCAACAGGGAGTGGCGCGAGGCCGACTTCCGCGTATCCTTCGCAAAGCTCAAGACCCACTCCTACGCCTGCTACACGCTGACCATAAAGAACATCTACGGCGCGCTGCCCGAGGAGCGGAAGTTCAAGGCCTACCACTGCGACATGGGCGACATCTACGAGCCCACGATAGACTTTCTCCGTGCCTTCCCCGTGCACTTCGGCTTCGTCGACGGGGTGGTCGGCGCCGACGGTCCCTTCGGCATCTTCGCCGACCCGTGCCCCCGGCTCACCAGGACGATCATCGCCGGAGAGGACCTCGTGGCCGTTGACTGGGTCGGCGCGTCCAAGATGGGCCTCGACCCCATGCTCTCCCGGTACATGCAGGAGGCGGTAAAGGCCTTCGGCAAGCCGAGGATAAGGGTCGAGGGCGACGACCGGCTGTTCAGGTTCTGGGCCAACATCCCGAGGATAGCGAGCCGGGGCTCGCACATGCTCGACCGCCACTACACCTTCGGCTACGGCGTCTACTACGTCATGAGCGAGATGGACCCGGCCTTCCCGCCCCGGCCGTCGGAGTCGGCCTTCCTGAACCAGCTCCGCCTCTGTGCCGCGGACCTGAGGGAGATATTCTTCAAGAACCCCACCAAGCCCCCGAGCGTGCTCCACGAGGCGATAAACAGGATAATCTTCAGGCTCTGGCAGTAGCGCAGCGGCGCGTCACCGGCCGGGAGGGGGAGGGGGGAGCGGCTTAGATCGTGCGGCTTATTTCGGTATCTTCTTTCCGCTCAACGGAGAAGATTATATTAAGGCTTGCAGCTGGGGATTATCGGTCCAGGAGAAAGGCCGCCAAATTCATGCCTGCATCTTGGGACTACTGTTTGCAATCCGGTTCGGCTTTTGCCTGCGAGTCAGCGCTTTCTATGTTTTCACAGAATTGAAGATTCCTGATAGAAATGTATGTAATGATGAAGCTCACCAGCCGCATATAAGCGTAGCGGAATAGCGGTCAGTGCAGCGATTTGTTATGCCCTCTTGAATTCCAGAAAAAAATTGACATTTAGGCTACTGATGTTATATTACATATATCATATAATAATATCAATAAAATTTAGTTGGACTCCAAATGGCACGCGGAAAGTCAGGCAGAGTGGTTTTAGAGATTGATCCTGAGCTAAAGCGTCAGCTCTATTCCATTTTAGAAAAGAAGCAACAAACGATGAAACAGTGGTTTGTGGAGGAAGCCGAGGACCTAATTTATGGTCATAAGCAACCGTCTCTTTTGGAAACTCTTGACAACCAGTCCAAATCGAAGCGTGAAAGAGGGCGCGACGAATGAACTTCAAGGAAAATGAGTCCGCTCAGAAATTGCGCGGGGGCTATTACACGCCATTTGATCTGGCTCGCTACCTCTCGAAATGGGTAACAGAATCGAACCCAAAAACCATTCTTGAGCCTAGTTGTGGAGATGGTGTTTTTCTTGAAGCATTGGAGTCTTTGGTTTCCCACAATGTAGCCATCACTGCTATAGAAATTGAAAGCAATGAAGCTAAAAAAGTGTCTGAGAGAGCTGGCGCATTTGAAAAGCTATCAGTTGATATTACGTGTACCGATTTTCTTGAGTGGTATTTAGAACATAGGCAAAACAATAATTGCTTTGACGCCGTAGTCGGTAACCCACCTTTTATTCGTTATCAATACCTGTCAAAAAGAGATCAGGTTTTCTCGGAACGTATTTTCAAGAAACACAACCTGCCTTTTACGAAACATACCAATGCTTGGGTGCCGTTTGTCATCGCATCATTGTCATTGCTTAAGCCTGGTGGCCGTATGGCCATGGTGTTGCCTGCTGAAATCCTTCACGTACTTCACGCGCAATCGCTTCGCTATTATGTTGGGCACCATTGTAAACGCACGATAATCATTGATCCAGAGGAAATATGGTTTGATGGTACCTTGCAGGGTGCTGTTTTATTTCTGGCAGAAAAGAAACATGACGTGGATGAGTACGCTACAGGGCTGGGAATCATCCCAACTGTAGGAAAGTCTTTCTTAGATAGTAGCCCTAGCGAGTATTTTGATAAAACAAATTTCATTAATGGGAAAACTATTGAGGGAAAATGGACAAGGGCGCTTCTAACAAAGAAGGAACTAGACATTTTCGATGACATAGCATCTGATACTTCAGTTCACCGTTTTTCCGAAGTAGCCAAAGTTGATGTTGGCTTAGTAACAGGAGCCAATAAATTCTTTCTAGTAAATGATGCTACTGTCAGAGAACACGGTTTGTCGCAATGGACTCACCCCATGTTCGGCAGAAGCGAACATTGTCCCGGCATCCTTTACGACAAAAAACAACATCAGGAGAATTCTATTTTAGGGCTACCTTCAAATTTCCTGTGGTTTGATGTTAATGATTCGCTCGAACTCCCTGAGAATGCCCTTGACTATATACGTATAGGGGAGAAAGACAATCTTCACGTGCGCTATAAATGTCGAATAAGGAAGCCATGGTTTAAAGTTCCTTCTGTGTATTCCACATCAGTTGGGATGCTAAAGCGCGCGCATAATATGCCACGCTTGATATACAACGAGATAGGGGCTTACACAACCGATACCGCCTACCGCATAACAACCAACAAAGTTGATGCTAAAAAGCTCATCTACTGCTTCATTAATTCATTTACAGCTTTAAGCTCAGAGCTCGAAGGAAGGCATTATGGGGGTGGTGTTTTGGAACTTGTACCCTCGGAAATTGAACGTCTATATATACCAATTCCAAGCAAAACAAGGACAGCGTTGAAAATCCTAGATAGAATGATAAAAAATACGCCAGCCAACGATGTGCTAGTACACCAAGATAGCAAGGTTTTAAAGGATTTAGGCTTATCAAAGAATGAAATAATATGCATGCACAATGCATGGGACAGGTTACGAAAGAGACGGCAGCGTTCATCAAGCAAGGCTAGTCAATAACGATCTCAAATTCTGTAGAATTTTTTCTATATAGTTTTAACGTTCTATCAAGAAGGTCTCTCCTGGCAATAAGAGGCCTTGCATCACCCCATTTGATTTTCGTCATTACATTACGCTGTTCGTAACTTGGGGTATTCGTTCTTGGATCGTGAGTAACCTCAAGATTATAAACAGCATAAGATATATTTTTGATTACTATTTCCGCATTAATTCGCGCTCGTTCAAGATAAGGGCTTCTGGAGCCTGGGTCAGTATTCCAAGCCAGCTCAGAGAAGACAACATCCCGAAAATAATGTTGAAAATCTATACCCTCCATTAAACCCAGGCCCAAATTGGTATCCCCCGTGATATGCGTGGTAGCTCCCCGTGGGATATTCAAACTTCTTTCCGTTAAGGGTTTACTTTCCCATACCAATATCCCTGTATTTGCTATTTTCCTAGATTTAGTCCTTTTTGTTCCTTTGTGAGGCTTTTTGCTTCTTTTGCTGTACGTAGGGATAGGAGGTAGATTGTCTCGTTCTGTATTTTTCTGTAGCTTATTGGTTGATGGAAGTCGAGTTAAAAGCTCATTTTCGAGACGGCCCTCTCTTAGAAGGCGAGCCGCTTGCTTTGGCGTATTAATTTGAAAAACGTGATCGGGATAAACCGCAGGCAAATCTGTAAGTGTTTGAACAAGTTTATCTATATATTCTCCTTCGTTTGGTACATTTCGATCCAGTTTAATATATGAACTGGCTTCTATGTTTTGATTGAGTCCACCAAATGTAAGGTTGGCACTCCCCAAAATGATGTGAGCCTGTCCCTCATCATACGCAGCGTAAATCTTAGGATGGAAAATCCGATTATTAGCCGCAGTATCTACTACATATGGGCTAATGCCTATTTTAAGTAACGCAAAGATGCTTTGAATAGAAGTGATACCATTCCTAATGCCGATAAATATCTTGGTTTTATCTGAAACCTGTTCTAAATTATCGCTTATCCTTTCTACACCGTTCCTGCGTGCAAATGCCAAGCTAAACAAATAGTATTGAATGCCCGGCAACTGAAGCAATTTGTTGACTGCGGTGTCATGGTCGTCATCCCGCGTTAGACCTTGAAGTAAGATATCTATTTCTGCCATTCGTAGGAACTTTCCTTTTTAGATTGGAAAAAGCTAACAGATTTATTTTTCTGTAAACGACTTCCCCACTCTATCAAAAGAACAAAAACCTGTCAAAGGCGGTTCACCCTCCCCTCTTGTCCCC
>JBHHVK010000036.1:0-13596 GCA_046754205.1 Thermodesulfobacteriota bacterium | reverse complement strand
TGTTCTGTATGGTGTAGGCGAGGCCGTTGGCCTTTATCACCATCTCGAGGGCGTCCTTGAAGGTTATCTCCTTGAAGCTCATGGAGACCTTGCCCACGACGTCCTCGCTGGTGATGATGTTTATCTCCGTCTGCTGGGCCAGTGCGTTCAGGACGTCCCTTATGTCGGCGTCCCTCACCTCTATGGAGAAGAGTCGCCCCTCCCCATCTATGGCGCTTTTTACGTCGATTACCGCTTCCGCTGGGTTCGGGGAAAGTAGAGGCAGGAGCGCGAGGGCTACGGCCAAGAGCGCCTTATGGAGGGGGACCTTAACGGGCATCGGGAAACTCCGGGACACCGGCTATCTCCAGTCTTGTGGTGCCAGACTCGCCAAGAAGTATAACATGGGTCTTGCCTATATCAACAACTTTTTGTCCGTCCAGGTCGCTGCCCTTGTAGACTATCCTGTCGTTTACAATGGCCGACGGGCGTTCGGCGTTGTAGAAGATGGCGGTAAGGCGCACGTCCGGCCCCTTTGAGACGTCCTTTACCAGTGGCGCGAATATGTCGCGCCCCCATCTCAGCCCGGGGGTCGCGGGCCCGGGGACCTTGAGGGTATGGGAAAGAGACCCTCCGGGCGTGACCCTTTCTCCCGCGCCGGCGCGCTCCGCCGGTACCAGGGCCGCGAGCGCCGCCGCCGCGGCGACGCAGGCTATGATGGGCGACAGAATGCGCATGGGGTTTACCTGGCTCCGGCCCGCCCCGGGGGCGCCGGGGGGGGAGAAAGGGCCCGGGGGCCGCCGAGTATGTATGTGCTCAGGTGGAGCTGGGCCGCCAGGCGCCCCGTTTCCGCGCCGTCCGCCGCGTCGAGCATGAAGTTATCGACGATTATTATCCTCGGGAGGCGCTCTATCCTCTCTATGTAGTTGCCGAAGCGCATGAAGCCGGTCTCCATGTTGACCTGGAAGGGGAGCCTGGTGAGCTCGCCCTTGACCTCGGGGGCAAGGGGCTTTATGGAGGCGATGAGCGCGGCCCTGCCCGCGGCGGCGGGCCCGCCCCTCGATATGTCGGAGAGTATCGCCGATATCTGCCTTTCCGAGGGGAGCCGTTCCCTCAGGCTCCTCAGCCTGGACTGGACCTTGCCGAGCCTCCTTTCGGCATCGGAGACCTTTTTCTTCAGCCCCTCCACGGCGGCCACCTCGGCGGCCACGCGCACCTTTTCCGAGGCGATGGCATTGGAGCGGCGCTTGAGGGAGGCCACCTCTTCGGCGCCGGCCAGGTATATGAACCGGTGGAAGAAGAGCCCGAAGGCGGCAAGGACCGCGAGGCCGAGGGCCTGGCGCCTGAACGCTTTGAGGAACCCGAGGTCGAGGTTGGTGATGGACTTGAGAATATCACCATTCATTGGCCGCATCCCCGGTCCTGGCGAGCGTGGCGTAGATCTCGAAGTCATAGACGGTCCTGGAGCGGAAGTCCCGCCTCTGGGAGTAAGAGAGGTTGACGGCCTTCATGTAGCCGGAGTTCTCGAGGGTGAAGATGAAATCGGCCACGGCCGTGCCGGTAAGCGCGCTCCCGGTGAACCTGACCTTTTTTTCGCCGGGCGCGTCGCCGTCCGAGGTCGTAAGCGCCCTGAGCCAGACCGTCTCGGGGATGTCGTTGCTCAGGCGCTTGAGCACCCTCGACCACGATATCCTCCCTCCGGCGAGCGCCGTCACCGAGGCGAGACGGCTCCCGACCTCGGCGTCGGTCCTGCCTATCTCCGCGAGCCTCGCCGTCAGGGTGCGGTACTCGGCGCTCCCGGCGGCGAGGGCGGCCAGCTCGGCGGAGCGGAGCTCCACCTCGGCCCTGAGCCCGCGCGCCTCCATGGCCTGGGAGAGGTAGACGAAGGCGAGGACGGCGAGGTAGACGGCTCCGGCCGCCGCCATGGCCTTCTTGAGCTTCCTGAACGTCCACTCCCTCTGTATCTCCAGGGGGATGAGGTTGATTCTCTTTTCCATGATACTCCGCTAAGTGGTCCTCGTGGCAAGCCCGACCGCAACGGCAAGGCTCGGCGCAAGGGCCCTGTCCCCCCCGGTATCGAGCCCCCCGGGGACCTTGACCCTCTTCAAGGGGTCGAAGACAAAGCACCTGATGCCGAGCGAGTTGGAGACGAAGTCATCTATGCCCCGAAGGAGCGCCCCGCCCCCGGAGAGGTAGAGCCTGCCCACGGCGCCCGACCTGAACTGGGCCTTGTAGTAGTCCACGGAGCGGCCTATCTCGGAGCAGAGGCCCTCGATGGCCGCCTCGGCGGTCTTTTCGATGGTGGCGGCCCTGTCGGGGGCTTCCGGGGCGTCTCCGCATGCCGCCACTCCCCCCGCTCCCTCGACACCGCCCGGCTCCCCGGCCGGGCCGGCGTGGCCGGTAAGGCCGTGGCTTATCTTGCAGGCCTCCGCCTCCTCGTCGCTGACCTGCAGGGCGGATGCCAGGGCCCTGGTGAGGTCCCCGCTCCCGAAGCGGAGCTCCCTGGTGAACTTCACCTCCCTGTCCTTGAGTATGGCCAGCGTGGACCGCGACTGGCCTATGTCGAGGACCGCGTTGTTTACCCCCTCCTCCCAGTCGTAGCTGAGGTCATAGGCGGCGAGGATGGCCGCCGGCACGACGTCCACGACCCTGAGGTCGAGGGAGGCCCGGCGGAAGGTCTCCATGAGGCCCTCCACGTCGCTCCTCCTCGCCGCGAAGGCGAGCAAGGGGTGTTTCTCCTTGGCCGCTTCCTCGGCCCCACCCCTCCCCCTGCCCCTCGATGGACCGGGGGCGTAGTCGATGTAGTCGCAGACGAGGTCGTCGGCGGGGATGGTAGCCTCCTTCTTGAGCTCCCACCTTACCGCCTCCCTCATGTCCCGCGCCGGCATGCCGGGCAGGGCGAGGTGGCGTGAAAAGAGACTCCCGCCGGAGAGCGCGGTGGCGGCAAGCCGGCCATGTATCCCCTTTGCGCGCAGGAGCCTGGCCAGACGCTCGCTTAGAGCTATCCCACCGGCGCCGGCCACGCCTTCTCCGTCCTCTCCGCCGAAGAAGGCCTCCACGCCCTCGTTGATGGTCCTTGCGGCGGCGGCGGCCTCGAGCCTGTAGGAGCCTGGCCGCCCCTTGAGGCTCACCACCTTGATCGAGTAGGAACCGAGGTCCACCCCCACAAGGTTTTTATGGAAAATACCCATTTATTTTCAACTAATTCAAGTAAAAAGTTAAGGCAGGTTATTAAGCCCGGCGAGGCCCCCCTCGAGGGCTATCCTGCTCCTGAGCTCGGCGGCCTTTCTCCGGACAAGGGCCTTTGCGGCCTCGTCGCCGCCGAGGGCGAGAAAACGGTCGTAGCTCGCGAGGGCCTCCCGGCCCCTTCCGGCGCTGTCGAGGATAACGGCCGCGTTCAGGTGCGGGTCAGGGTACGCCGGGTCGAGGCCGGCCGCCTTTTCAAAGAGGGTCAGGGCCCTGTCCGCATGGCCGAGGGCGGCAAGGAGCGTACCGTAGTTGTTGAGAGCCTCGGGGTACGCGGGGATGAGCCTCAGGGCCTCCCTGAAGGAGGCCTCGGCACCGGCGGTGTCGCCGGAGCGCATGAGAGCGAGGGCGAGGTTGTTGCGGTAGACGGCGTTGGCCGGTGCAGCCTCCGCCGCCCTCTTGAAGAGGGCGGCGGCCTCCCGGTACATGCCTTCCCCGTAGAGGGCGAGCCCCTCGTTGAGGGCGCCTCTGGCCTCAAGGGGCCTTTCCCTTTCCGACGGTTTTGCCGCCACCACGGCCGCGGGCGCCACGGCGGGCCCCACCGCCCGGGGCACGGGGGCCGGGGGGGCGGCCGTAGTGGCCACCTGTTCGGTCCGGGCCGTGTAAAAGCGGCTGGCCAGCGCCGCCGTTATGGCGAGAGCGATGAAGAGGGCCGCGAGGGCGAAGGTCTTGCTTATCCTGACGGCGGCCCTGCCGGTGGCGGCGGCAAGGGGGCTCGCCTCCGCAGGGTACGGACCACGGGAGTCGTCGAGTTTTTTCAGGGCCTGATGGATTAGACTCATGACATTACGGTAAATAAGCCGTTAAGAAGGAGTTGTTGAGCACGAAATGGATCCACAGAAAACCGGCGGCAAGGGCCATGGCAAAGGTGGAGACCGCTATGTGGGGTATGTAACGCTCGTAAAAGGGCGCGCCCTCGAAGCCCCCGGCGCCGGCATCGAGGTACATGGGGGAGGCCGCCGCGGCCGCGGCGAGGCCGGGCATGCGGACATAGCCCTCCCTGGTAAGCTCGAGGACGGCCTTTTTGACGGTGCCCTCCCCGATGGTCCTCGTCTCGTCGATGAAGGCGGCGGTGAGCGTGCGGTCGCAGATTATGTTTATCATCCGCGGTATGCCGTGGCTCGTCTCATGGACGAGGCGGACGGCGGAGGGGCTGAAGGCGAGCCTGCTCTCGGCCCCGGCCACGCGGAGCCGGTTGGCGATGTACCCGCCCGTGTCGCCCGCGTCGAGTGGCTCGAGGTGGTGCCTTACGATGACCCTCTGATTCAATTGCCTGAGCCCGGACATGCGGAGCTTGCTCCTGAACTCCGGCTGGCCGACCATGACGATCTGCAGGAGCTTTTCCCTGTCGGTCTCGAGGTTCGACAGGAGCCTCAGCATCTCAAGGGCCCTCGGGCTCAGCTTCTGGGCCTCGTCTATGATTATGACCGCGTTCCCTCCCCTGACGTTCGTCTTGAGGAGAAAATCGTTCAGCGCGTCGAGGTTGTCCTTCAACGAGTCGCTCCGGAGGTCGAGGCCGAAGTCGTGGTTTATCGTCCTTAGAAGCTCGATGTCCGAGAGAACGGGGTTGAGGATAAGGGCGCTCTCCGTGGTCCCGGGGAGCCTGCCGAGGAGCGCGCGGCAGAGCGTCGTCTTTCCGGTGCCCACCTCGCCGGTCAGGAGCATGAACCCCTTCCTCCTCCGCACCCCGTAGCTCATGAGCTCAATGGCCTCGGCGTGACTTTTGCTGAGAAAGAGGTACCTCGGGTCCGGAGTTATGTTGAAGGGGTTTTCTCTGAGATAGAAGAACTTCTCGTACATGCCCTGAGCCCGCCTTTTAAGGGACCTGTGGTGTGCTCAATGAAAAGGACCGCGAAGGGGCCTCGCGCCGGCCCAAGTCGAAGATATAACCGGTTGTTTTTACAGAACTTTCTCGCCCTCATGGACCGGTCAAAGCTATATTAACTCAAAGGCGTCCTCAGGGCAAGTATTTTTTTGATAAAAGTACAAGATTTTGTGGTGGGGCGGGCGGCACCTTACCATATCTCGTGCCAGTCGATGATATCCACCTTCACTGCGCCGCAGGAGCCCGAGACCGTAACCTGGTCGGTTACGGTCCTCCTCTGGTCGCCCCCGGCGCCGTCGGTAAAGAAGAGCCCGCTCTCGGGCGGCGGGACGGGATTCTGGTTCGGGAGATAGGCCCCGGCCGTAAAATTGGAGTCCACGGCCACGCCCCCTCCCCCGCCCGCGCTCGTCGCAGAGCCGAAGGTCAGGGACACGGTGGTGGACGCGGGGACAACCGCCGCCGAGTCGAGATAGGCCTGGAAGACGGCCGTGCCCCCGGCCGTGGAGTCGTTGAAGGCGAAGAAGCTCGCGGTGGTGAGGCTAATGGACGTGGTGGCGCTCACGTTTCTCACGTTCATGGTGAAGGAGTAGGACGAGCCGCAGTTGACCGTCGTGGGGGTGAGTGAGCCCCAGTACTGGAGGTTGGCCCCGGTCCAGCCCGTGAAGTTCACCGTATCCGTGGCCTGGGCCGTGAGGTACGCGGCCGTGACCACGGCTGAGGTGTCCGTGGAGCTGACCGGGGCAGTAAGGGTCACCGTGGCCTCCCCGTTCGTGTCGGTGGTGGCCGTCGTCGACGAAAGCGTCCCGCCCGTTGTGGAGAAGGTGACGGTCTTGCCGGCCACCGGCGTGCCTCCGTTGGTGAGCGTGGCCGTCATGGTGTAGGTCGAGCTGCCGTCGGCGAAGATCGGCCCGGCGGGAGAATGGGTGAGCGCCAGGGCGTTGGCCGTTACGGTGACGAAGGTGCCGAGAAAGACCTTGTCGCCGCCGCAGCCGTTGGGCTTGAGCTCGAGCGGGAAGTTGACGACCTTGTCCGAGGTGACCGTCTCGGTCGTGGAGAAGGTTATCGAAAAGGACTTCGTCCCGCCCGATGGGATGTCGCTCCCGCCGCCGCCCGACTTGAACTTGACCTTGTCCTTGCACTTGGCGGTCCACCCGGCCGGGGGCGACACCGAGCCGCAGTTCCAGTCCGCCCCGGCGGCCGGGGTGGTTATCTTGACCTCCTTGATGGGGCACCCACCGCCGTTGTAGACCGTCCATGTGAGCGTCTGGTTCGTCGAGCCGCTGGCGATGACCGCCGGGGCCACCGTGGCCGAGTAGTTCGAGACGGTCCCGCTGTTAGAACTGGCCGTGTTCGTCGATACCGGGCCGTCGGCCGTGGCGCTCCCGCTGAAGCAGTAGACGTCCCCGACGCTGCCGGTTATGGTGTAGGTCCAGGTGAATGTGCCCGTGGCGCCTGCGGCGAGCGAGGATATTAGGGCCGGCGTCGGGCCCGATGAGAGCGTCTCCGTCGCTCCGCCCGCGCAGGTGAGGAGAACCGAGGGGGCGACGTTTACGAGCGCCGAGGTCCCGTTGTTCTTGACGTCCATAGTGACCGTAACGGACTGGCCGGTTATTACGGACGTTGGCGAGACGCTGAGCGAGGCGGTGAAGTTTCCGATGATGACGTCGTTCGAGCTTCGCTCGACGGACCTGGCAGTGCCCGACGAGTTGGTCGCCCGGGCGGTGAATGAGACCGTGCCCGTCAGGTCTGCCCTGAATATCCAGGTGACCACGCCCGCGGCGCCAGAGGCCATGGTGAAGGGCACGAGCCCCCAGGTGGTGGCGGCCACGGAATGGCTCGCCGCTGTCGTTGAGTTGCACCCCCGGGTAAGCCCGGTCAACGTCGTGGCGGTCGTACCCGTATAGCATATCTCCTCGGAGTCTATCTTTATCGTCCCGGACGACGGGAACTCGCTCGTCGAGGCGACGGTTATGACCGTGTCCGAAGACGAGGCGGCGGCCGTAAGGACGGTCGAGCCGTAGTAGGGGCCCCCGGTAAGGGTCACGAGCGGGCTGGAAGGGGTCGGGGGGGCCGGGGTCGAGGTAATCCCCGTATGCGTTGCCGTCGAGCGGTTGGCGATGTCCATGGTGACGGTGATGCTGTCGCCCACTCCGACCGAGGCGGGGGTCGCCGCGATGGACGCGGCAAGGGACCTCCTGGTCCAGGTCGGCAGCCCCCCGGAGAGGTTGAAGTTCTTGTCCTTTTTTACCTTGACCTTCGTGAGGGTGTCCGTGGTCACGTCGGCCGCGGCCGCCAGCGGGAGGATGGTTATGTTGAAGTCGAGGCTGGCGCCGGTCGTAATCTCGCTGCCCGTGGCCTGTTTGCCGCAGGAGCCGTCGGGCTGGACGAGCCTGAATTTAATCTTGTCCACGGCGAGCTTGTCTATGCACCATCCCGGCGGGGGGACCGTGGCGGTGCTGAACTCGTAGAGGTTCGTATCGGCCTTGAACTCTATCTCGCGGATGACCCCCGTGGTGCCGGTGTTCGCGATCGTGAAGGGGAGCACGGAAGAGGGGTCGCCCATGGTGACCTCGGTGCCGGCGGGCAGCGTTACGGTGAACGTTTTGGCCGCCGCCGCCGGAGAGGCGTGGGCCAGGCACGCCGCGATGGCGAGGAGGAAAAAGAGTACAGCTCCCTTTGCGTATCTCATGGACGGGCTCCGTGCGTGTTAAGGTCTATCTCTCGAGGCCGACCACGACCTCTCTGCGCGCCTCGCCCCTCCTGCCGAGCGCTATTATCCCCCTCAGGCACTTGTCGAAGGGTGCGCCCGCCGGCTGGCCGCAGGTCGTCCCGGAGCCGAAGCCCGACTCGTCGGGGTGGACTATGCGGAGCCTGTAGGCCGTGCCGACGGGGCCGGTGACGCGCGCCGTGTAGGTGACGGTGGCCGGGGCGGCGTCGGTTATGCGGTATCTTACCACCTCGGGCCTGTAGGGCGTAAGCGAGCTTGCAAGGAGGCCGGCCGAGCCCAACGGGTTGGCGCAGTCGACCACCGCCGCGTCGTAGAGCTCGAGACCGAGGTTGGCGGCCGCGCTCCACGCAAGGGTGACGTATACCGTCCTCGAGGGGTTGGCCCCGGCGGCCACCACGGTGCTCTCGAAGGGCTCGCAGGCGGCCGCGGCCGCGAGCGTGGAGTCCCTCGATTCGTACTCCAGCACCTCTACGTCCACCGTTCCGGAGCCGACGGCCTTGGCGAGGTAGCCGTCCCTCCAGGCCCAGTTGGTGGCTACCGGCGTCCTCTTCAGGTGGCCGATGGCCGCCTCCACCCCGGCCTCGGCGACGTAGAGGGCGCGCGCCGAGAGGACCTTGCCGGTGGATTCCTCGAACCTCGTCGAGAAGAGCGATGTGAAGACCACGCCGATGACGGTGATTACCGCGATGAGTATCACCACCACGGCCACCGAGGCCCCGGACTCTCCCCTTATCGACGGGCCCCGCGCGGTCACAGGAAGCTCCTCGGGTGCACGGAGGTCTTGAATGTGACCGACTCGGCGCCGCTTGCGAGCACGAGGGTCACGTTTATCCTCCATAGGTCGGGGACGAGGACGGCCGTGGTGCCGTCGCGCTTGAGGTACTCGAAGGCGAGCGAGCTCGCCGAGGCGGCAAGGACGTCCTCCGGGTCCGTGGCCCCCGAGCCCTGCCTGAGCTTCACGGCGCCGGCATTGAGCCTTATGCCGCTGCCCTGAAGGTCTGTCTTGACGAACCGGAGCTCGGTGGCGGTCATGGCCGTTATGTCCGTGGCCTGGGGGGCGCAGGAGCTCCCGGCCGTGGTGCAGCCGATGAGGTGGAGCTCCCTGGAGATCCTCTCCATGGCGAGGGTGCCTTCGGCCGTAAGCTCCCCCCTGGTGTCCATGAGCTCGAAGGACCTGGCGCCCTGGAAGAGGAGAGTGCCGGCGAAGGCCCCCACGATGGCCAGGAGGACTATCACCATTACGACCTCTATGAGGGTGAAGCCCCTTTCCGGGCTGCCGGTCCTGTGGCGCTGGGTTTCCATCAATGGTCCGATAATACGGTGACGAGGTCCACGGAGCCTCCGGCCCAGGAGACGACCACCCTCACCCTCTTCGCCAGGATGTCGGAGTCGACGCAGCCGGGCATGGTGCCGCCCGAGACGTCGAGGTCGGCCTCGCTCACGCAGATGACCTCGACCTCGCGCGTGAACCTGTCGAATGGGGCGGCCAGGACGGCAGGCGCCTCGGCCACTATGGAGATGAAGCCTCCGTTTTTCTTGTCCGCCACTATCTGTTCGAGCTTCTCCTCCACGAGCATGGTGGCCTGGTTGGTGAGCGTGGAGTTGGGCGCCTGGCCCTGTACGGCGAAATACATGAGTATAGCCGCGCCCACGATCCCGAGGAGCACAATGACCATGATGACTTCGATCAGGGTGAAGCCCGCGGGACCGACGCCGGCCCCCGGGTCTTTTCCTCCGTGAATGCCGTAGCGCATCGCCCTTTACCGTCTCCGTTATCCGTTATCCGTTGACCGATATCCGATAGCCGACAACTGATAACCTGTTTACTGTACGGTCACCTTGCCCGTGTTGGGGGTGACGGTTATGGTCGCCGACGAGGTCCCGTCCGTGACCGTTATGGTCCTGGCCGCGGCGAGCCTGGTGCCGTCGCTGTCGTAGGGGGTCCCGAGGGGGTCGAAGGCGAGTATGCCGGGCGTGGTGCCGCCGAAGTCCGCGCTCGCGGTTATGCCGGCGTAGTCCCCGGCGTTGAGGCGCACGCAGAAGTACTCGCTCCCGTCGGAGGGCATCCTGGCGCTCTCGACCTTTCCCGAGCCGTTGGGGTCTTCGCCCCAGGCGCCGTTGCCGTCCTCGTCGTTCACTATGGTGTAGTGGTCCGCCCCGGAGCAGTTCGCGTCGGCCACGTTGAACCTGACCCGGTACCTGAAGAGGAGGTTGTTAGCGGCCGGGGTCTCGAGGTTTGCCCTTCTCATGGCGAGCCCCTGGGCGTATCTGAGGTCGTCGGCTATCTTCTCGGCGACGGCCGGGACCGTAAGCGTCCCCTTGCCCCCGAAGATCATGGGGGCGGCCACGGCCGCCAGTATGGCGACGAGCACGAGGACCATGACGAGCTCTATCACCGTGAAGCCCCTCGGGCCCATGACCGGTCTCCGGCGCTCCATCATCCTCTGGCGTACATGTAATAGGCGACAAAAAAGAAAAGGAGGCTCGATATCATGAGCGTGACGCCCACGCCGAGCCTCCGCGAGAAGACGGCAGAGTCGATGTTCGTAATCATCCGCGTGCCCGCTTCGTTTATACGCCTGATGGTGTTGGGGGAGACGATGAAAAGAAAACCCACCGACAGGGACAGGATACCCGCGACTATGAAAAATCCCATGGGATCCTCCTTGCTATCAGGGTTTGGGCGAGACGACAATCTTACCTCATTATATTACCCGTGCGCAAAAGGTCAAGACAATGGTTGGAGCCTGTATACGAATATGGAGTACCCTATGGTCTCCACCGGCTCCGTTTCCCTGAAGGCGGCGTAGAGGTCCGGGTCCTGGAGGTATACGCCCTCGAGAAGGGTGGCGCTTATGGCGTACCAGCCCCGGGGGTCGATATTATCGCCGCCCCCCCCTCCCCCACGGGCCGGTCTCGGGATCCAGTAGCTCGGCAGGTACTCGTAGTCTATTCCGTAATAGGCAGGGTCGGTGAAGCCGAAGTAGGCGAGCTTTATGCGCCCTATCCCCCGCTCGTCCATATAGTCCTTCAGGCCGGTCAGGTCCTGCCCCCAGTCGAGGTTCGAGTCCACGAGAAAGAGGTGGCCATTTCGGGGCCCGCCCACGAACTCGTTGAAGTACGCGAGCTGGTCGGGGTGGATGGCGGCCGCGGCAAGGACGTACCAGGCCGAGGCCGCGGCGAAGACCGCCCGGGCCGCCCTCCCGCTCTCGGTCCTTATAAGCGGGACGAAGCCTATGAGGGCGAAGATAAACGGATAGGCCGGCAGCAGGTGCCTGAGCCCTATGTCGACGTTCTGGGAGCTTACCAGGACGAAGACGGCCGCCGCCGGGACCATGAGAAAGAGGGCGCGGGCGAGGTGCTCCCTCTGCCGGGCGAAGAGGTACCCCGAGGCCGACAGGAGGAGGAAGAGGGTGGCCACCGGGGTCTTGATGAGAAAGGCCAGGGGGAAGTAATACCACCAGCCCGTGGTCGAGCGGGCGCCCATGAGAAAGGCCGCCCTGCCCGAGGCGGCGCCGTGCAGGGAACCGGCCAGCGAGTAGAGATAGGCCTCCGGAAGGACCTTCAAGCTCCGCATGAAGGCGAACAGGCCTGAGAACGCATCACCCTCAAGGGCGGACCAGTCAGGCGGGACGTAGCCGGCGGCCCCGGAGTGGAAGCGGAAGCCGTAGACGGCCCAGAGGACCACGAAGGATACCGCTACCATGGCCCCGTACGCGGAGACGACGCGGCCACTGCCGCCCCCTCTCCCCACAGGCCCCCGGGCGGCCCGGAGGCTCAGGGCGAAGGAGACGGCAAGCGCCGGCAGGAGCAGGAGGGCCGTGTGCTTGGAGCCGAGGGCGAGGGCCGCGAAGAGCCCGGCGGCGACGGAGCGCGCGGGCGCTGGCCCGCGCGCCACGGTTCGGTAGAGGTAGTAGAGCGATATGAAGAAGAACGCCGTAACGGGCAGGTCCGTCGTGGCCAGTGATGATGCCGCGAGGACGTTGGGGCTCAGGGCGTAGAAGAAGAGGGAGAGGAGCCCGCCCCTGGCGCCCCACAGCTCGCTCGACCAGAGGAAGAGGTAGACGCCGAGGAGAAGTCCGAGGCAGATGTTTCCGAGGCGGGCGAGGAAGAGGACCCGGCGGCCGTCCACGCCGTTTTCGAACATGAACCTGAGCGAATAGGGGAAAAAATCCGAGCCGGGGGCCCCCTCTGGCCTGACCCCTTTGTCGAGCTCGAGGTCGAGAAGGAGCGCCGGGAAGATAGCCGCGATCGACCTGCCGACGACCGGGTGATGGAGCGGGGAGAGGTAGTCCATCCCCTCGGTGAGATGGGCGTAGCCGGCGAGCAGGTGGGCCGGCTCGTCCCATGTGTTCGACTTTTTCACGGCGATATTTACGGAAAGGGCGAGGAAGAGTGCGAGGAGCGCGGCCGCGGCCAGGGAGGTCTTCAGTCTTTCAGAGATGCCGGCCATCTATCCTGCTCTCCTCCGCTCCAGGGCGAACGCCGCGAGATAGGCGGCCATGCTCAGGATATAGAGGGCGCTGAAGCCCGTTGCCATGCTGAAGTACTCGGACATGCCGCCGACCACGGCGCCGAAGATGTTGGAGCCGAAGTCCGCGTCTATCCTCGTGGACCTCGAAAAGGAGACCCCGAAGACCATGGCGGAGAAGAATATCGGCGCCGCTATGACGACCGAGCTCGCGGCGAGCTTCGCCGTGCCGTGGAGCGTCACGAAGGGGCCGAGGGGGACGAAGTAGAGCACCGCTATGGTGGAGACGGTGAGGATGTACGGCGCCGTGAGGCCCTTGAGGCCGAACCTGTGGATTACGAGGTTGGACACGAGTATGGCCGAGAGTATCGAGGCGAGGACCACCGAGACGACGTCTATGGTGGAGCCGAAGATGAGGGCGAAGGACGTGATGGACTTGGTCTCGAGCAGCATGAACCCTGCCCCGAGGAGAAAGAATTTAGGGCTGAAGCCTCCGAGGACCCCGCTGCCATCTCTACGCCACCCCCCCCGGCCTATGACGGTGATGAGGAAGAGCGAGATGAGCGGGACGACGGCGAGCATGGTCCAGTACTCGCGGGGTATCATCTTCTTTTCGAGGTAGAGGAAGGGCCAGTCGTCGGTGGGCCACCGAACCGAAAGTTTCCCCCCATCGCCGCCCTCCCCCGTCTCGATGACGGCCCTCGAAAGGCCCGGCACCGGACGGTCGAACTTTCCGACCCCAGGGCCCGCTACAAAGGAGATGTTCGCGGATACCGGGTCGGTCGGGACGTACACGGCAAGCTTCGCCCCGTAGATGTCCCGGAGCATCTCGTAGAGCTTGGCCCTCATGTCGCTTCTCGCCGCGTTGTAGTTGAGCTGGAGGATGCCTCCTTCGGCGAGCAGGTCCCTGGTCCGGGCAAGGGACTCGTATGTGTAGACGAAGTTTTCGGTCCTCAGGTTGGAGAGGTGGGCGAGCCTGTACTGGGAGTCGAGAAAGCCTATGACCACGAGGTCGTACTTCTCCGTCGTATTCTGAAAGAAGGCCCTCGCGTCGTCCACTCGCACCGTCACCCTCGGGTCGGTGAAGGGCCTGTGCGGGGAGAGCTTCCTGCCGAGCTCCACGAATACGGGGTCGAGCTCCACGGCCGTTACCCGCGCGGCGCCGGCGCGGAGCGCCACCTCGGTCTCGTTTCCCGCGCCGGCCCCTGCTATGAGCACCTTCGAGGGGCTGAGGAACCTGTAGGGGAGCTCGTAGATCCTCCTGGACTCGAGGTTGAGCGCACGCTCGGGCCCGGTGTAATCGACGTCGAGGTTCATGGAGCCGACCTGCGGGTTTCCGTTGGTCGT